>JALDXM010000082.1:0-7789 GCA_032155085.1 Actinomycetota bacterium
GGGTTAGGCGGCACTCTCGGCGCGCGCATTGGATTGACCGAGGTAAGTGGATACCCACCAAGTGTTGCCACCAACGTCCATGAAGCCGGCCTGGCGCTCGTTGTACGGCTTGTCTTCTGGCTCTGAGATGCTATGCGCTCCCAACTCCATGGCACGAACATAGACGGCGTCGACATCGGGCACATAGACATGCACCTGGGCGGAGGCCGGCGGCCATCCCTCGGTGCTGTCAGCGACCATCACCACGGTGTCATCGATTCGCACCTCGGCGTGCATCAACCGTCCGGAATCGTCCGGGAAGCGGCGCAGCTCCACCGCATCGAACACCGAGGTCAGGAAGCTGATCAGCTCCCCGGCGCCATCAACGATCAGATAAGGGGAGACCGAGTTGTATCCCTCTGGTTTCATGAGGCCTGGCCCAACCTAATCAACGGATGAGAGAGACCGCTTCAGCGAGTCCCTCCACCGCCCGGGTGTCGATCGGGTCGAGCACGATCTGGATGTGGCTTATGCCTGCCTCACCGAAGCGGGCCAACGACTCGGCGATCCCGGCCGGCGACCCCGTGACCGCCTCCACTTCGGGCCGCTCGCTGCTACCTGCAATCCGCCCGGTCCCACGCTCGAGCTGGACGAGGACCGCGGCTGTGCGGCCGATCTCAGCCGGGTCCCGGCCAAATTCCTCGCAGGCAACTTCCACGTTCTCGAGGAGGTGCGCCAACCCCTCTGGCCGGTTGTCGAAGTGGGTGTACCAACTGTTCCAAAGATCGACATGTGGAGCGGCTACCCGGAGCATCCGGGGTCCATTGGACCCGATCAGAAGGGGCATGTCGGCCCGGGCGCGAGGCAACAGCTCCATGTCGCGATGTGTGTGGAAGCGCCCCTCGAAATCGATGGCACCCTCCCGGATCAGGGTGCGGATCACGGTGAATGCCTCCTCGAATCGTGACACCCGGTGATCGAAGGGGAATCCAAATGCCTCGTATTCGGGCAAGTTCCAGCCGGCTCCGAGCCCCAGGATGAGACGCCCACCACTGATGTCGTCGACGGTCGCTGCCTTCTTGGCAATCATGGCCGGGTTGTGGAAGGAGGTGGCCGCCACGAGTGGGCCGATCAGGACACGTTCCGTCGCCTCACCCAAGGCCGCCAGCATCGACCAGGCCTCAAGGGGGCCTCTGACCCCCCAGGTCGGGTCGCGAAACAGGAGGTGATCCCCAACCCAGATCGAGTCGAACCCGGACTCCTCGGCGGTCACCGCGATCTCCCTCACCTCACGCCAGGTGACCTCTCGCTCGACCTCGGGCAGTTGTATGCCAACCTTCAACGGTTCAGTCATGGGTGCGATGGTACGGAACATGGAAATGGCGTCGTCCAGCCTCAATCCGGTGCAAAGGCGGGATCACATCAACCGCATGGCGACGGAGAGCTTCGACATCGTCGTCATCGGTGGTGGGGTGACCGGGTGCGGGGCCGCCCTCGACGCCGCGTCCCGGGGGCTCAAGGTCGCCCTGGTCGAGCAGAGGGACTACGGATCCGGGACGTCCAGTCGCTCCAGCAAGTTGTTTCACGGTGGCCTCCGCTATCTGGAACATCGCAACTTCTCACTGGTCCGCGAGGCGCTGGCGGAGCGCAACCTGATGCTCAACCACGTCTGTCCCCACCTGACCACCCCGGTTCCCTTCCTCTACCCGCTCCGCCATCGCTTCTGGGAGCGGCTCTATGTCGGGGCAGGTGTCCTCCTCTACGACCTCATGGCCTCGTTCGCCGACAACCCTCTGCCCGGTCCAGCTCATTTGAGCCGAAAGACCGTCCTGGAGATAGCTCCAGCGTTGAGCAACAGCACGATGGTTGGGGCGGTCAAGTACTGGGATGCGCTGGTCGACGATGCCAGGCACACGGTGATGCTGGCCAGAACCGCCGCCTCCTATGGGGCATTGGTCACAAGCAGTGTCAGGGTCACTGATCTCATCATCGAGAACGGGCGGGTGACGGGGGTCGAAGCAACCGACCTCGAGACGGGGAACGAATTCCGGATCGTGGCCAGGCGGGTCATCAACGCCACCGGTGTGTGGAGCGATGACATCCAGGCGATGGCCGGCGAGAGCGGCCTCGATGTCAAGGCGTCGAAGGGGATCCACATCCTCGTGCGGGCTGACCGGATCCAATCCGAGACCGGGTTGATCCTCCGCACCGAAAAGAGCGTGCTTTTCGTGATCCCCTGGGGCCGGTACTGGATTATCGGAACGACCGACACCCCCTGGGAGCTGCGCCGGGCCCATCCCGCCGCTTGCCGCAACGACATCGACTACTTGCTGAGCCGGGTCAATTCAGTTCTCTCCCGGGCGCTGACTCACGAGGACATCATCGGGGTGTATGCGGGTTTGCGACCGCTGCTGACCGGCGAGTCCGACGACACCAGCATGCTGAGCCGGGAACACGCCGTGATCGTCTCCCACACCGGTCTGGTCAGTATCGCGGGTGGGAAGTACACCACCTACCGGGTCATGGCCCGGGACGCCGTCGACGCCGCTGTCGCCGATCTCGAGGACACGGTCCCCGAATCCAGCACTCGCGAGATCGCCCTCCTTGGTGCCACGGGGTGGGCGGAGATGATGGATGATCCCGCTCGTCTGGGGCTGCCCGACCCCATCCGCCTCCTGGGCCGATATGGCTCGGAGACGGCCACATTGACGGCCATGGTCTCCTCCGACCAATCGCTGGCGTATCCACTCGTGGAGGACGCCCCCTATCTGCGAGCAGAGATCGCCTATGCGGCCACGGACGAGGGCGCGCTCCACCTGGATGATGTGCTCACGCGACGCACCAGGATCTCAATCGAGACTCCCGACCGCGGTCTCGAAGCATCCATCGCGGCCGCCGACATCGTGGGGCCGATCCTGGGCTGGGACTCCTCGACGGCCCGCCGGGAGATCGATCACTACCGCGCCCGCGTCGAGGCGGAGCGAGACTCACAGAGCCAGCCAGACGACAACACCGCAGATGCGGCCCGGATGGGGGCTCCGGACGTGCGAACCGGGCGGAGCGAATGATCGCCGGGGCTGGGTCGGTGGGGTGAGGTCAAGGGGCTGCTGTAGCGGCCAACTCCTCGTCGGTTGGGAGCATGGCCCTGTCGTAGTTGGTGGCCGCATTCCACATGATCCAGCCCACATCGTTGTCCTCGGCGGCCTGGATCGAGGTCCGCATCTGGTCATTGGTCCACCAGAACGCCTGAAGCCAGGGCCGTAGAACGACACCTGGCTCGATACGTTCCTTTGCGTCGAGGATCGCATCTTCGGTCACGTCATAGGGGTGCTCGTTCGGATCATCGAACCCGAGCCAGCCGGGTGAGTAGTGGCTCGGATAGACCATCGGGCTGAATGCGTCGAGACTCCTGGTGAGGTCCTCCGGACGCTGTCCGATGCCCTGGTCGTTGGTGGCTGACACCACGATGGCGAAGACGTCGGCACTCAGCGCACAGCCCGCTGCATGAACCCTTTCCCGCGCCTCCTGGAGAAAGCCTCCGATCATCGACGTCCGCTGCTCCTCGGTCATCTCGAGCTGGCCGCTGATCTGGGCTGCATCCTCGGACGGGAACCGGACGTAGTCGAACTGGACCTCGTCGAACCCGAGCCGGCACGCCTCTTCGGCCAGGGCGATGGGGTACTCCCACGACTCGGGCTTGGTTGGGTTGATCCATTTCCCGTCGTAGGCCTGCTCCGGGCGGAAGGCGGCCTGGTAGGGATCGTGGAAGGTGACGATCCGGGTGATGGTGTAGAGGCCGTGTTCCTTGGCCTGGGCGAGTCGCAATGCGGGGTCGTAGACGTCGCGCACGGCCCCGGAGTCACGTGCGTCCTGGACCTCCGTGTCGTAGAAGACCTTGCCGTCCTCCTGTTTGGTGTCGAACACGAAGGCGTTGACCGCCGTCTCGTCCGCCAGGGCGAGCATCGCGGCGAAAGCTTCTTCGGAGCCCGCGCCCTCGGCACCTACCCGGAGGGCGCGGATCTTCCGGGGCTCGATGGCGAACTCGGTGAACCCCGGCGAGCCATCCCAGGTGCCCTCGGCAGCCATCCATGCCGGCTTCTCGATGGTCACCTCCCCGGGAGAGGCCATGAGGTCGAACCAGCCATCGGCCGCGGTGAGGGCGACGTTCTCACCCACGGCGACCTCGGCCCTGGGCACCGGTTGGCCGGCGTCGTCCACCACTTTGCCCAGGAGTTGCGGGAGCGGGATGGTGGTCGGTGCGCCCTGCTCCGCCAGGACGGCCGATTGTGTTGGATCGTTGTTACAGGCGGCCAGGATCAGGGCCACAGCGACGATCAGGGCGAAACGTCCCCGCACGTCGTCAGGTTCACGCCTCACGCCCCGAGACGGAGGACCATCGCAGTGATCGTGAACAGGAGCAACACTGTGTCGAGCACCCCAAAGCCGGCGAGTCTCCCCGTCGCTGAGCGGATCGCCGCTTGCTCACCCGCCTCGATGGCCGTCGCCGCCTGTTGTGATCCCCGATCGAAAACGAGGATCCCGAGTAGCGCTCCGATGATGATCATCGCGAGTCCGATGGTCACGAAAAGAGTCCCGAAGCCGTAGGCGTCGCTCAGAAGCACCATCCAGATCCCGGTGACGAGAATCAGGATGGCCGCGGGCATGTAGAGGCGGGAGGAAAGCCTCGCCGCTATGCGATACCACCCTGCCTGAGCCGCCGGGCCTTGCTTCGCGGCCAGCGAAGGAGCCATGGCTTGAACGATGTTCGCCCCGAGCCATGCGCCAGCGCCTGCGATGTGGAGAATCAGAAGGACGTCTCTCAGTTCCATAAGGTCCCGTCGGTCCCGACAAAGCTACCCGCACGACAGCGCTCTGCATGGCCTTACCATCGCCCGCCACGTGACGAGCAAGAACGACGGGATCGGTTGCCGGGATGCGGCGCTCGCCACGATCTTCCTTCTCGGGTTCGGAATCGTGTTCTTCGCGATCGGGCTGACCAGCATCAACCGAGAGGTGTGCACCGGCGCATGCGAGACACTGGGCCTCACCTTGCTCTATGCCGGAGGTCCGGTGTCGGCCCTATTCGGGATCTTCACCGATTCGGTGATCGTGGCCTGGCCCCTCGACCTCATCCTCTGGGTGGTTCTCGGGCTCGGGGTCGCTCGCTTCGCTCAGAGCCGGGGGGTCCGGCCCTGGGGACCGCTGCTGGGCCTCCTCACATTCTTCCTGGTCTACGGACTAGTCCTTTCGCAGCTAGTCGAATTGGCCTGAGGAAATGCTCAAGAAACGACCAGTGCTCCGGTTGAATGATGGCGCGTGCGGGGAAGTCTTCAGCTTGGGGTTCGGCAACTCATACCGTTGCTTGCCGCGCTCCTCTTCGTGACCGCATCCATTGGCGGCACCGCTCTCTTCCGCGCCGACTCCCCCGGCTCCAACCTTCATCCGGTGAGTGGGGCCGAGTCGATGGTGCAGGTGCTACAGGGCAACAAGACGATCCTCTGGACCGCCCTGTCCGGATCAGTGAGCTTTTACAGGGCCGAAGGCTGGCCCACCAGCGTGGACGGGAATGATCTCGGTGGTGGGGTGATGATGGGGCGACCAGCCGACGGATCGGCCGGCGTCATCGAGTTCGGCGACAAACCGAAATCGGTCAGCTTCGAGCTGGCCCCCGACTAGACCGCCAGATAGGCGTCCAGCTCGCCCTCTTCGTAGGGACCCACCGCCCCGATCATCCGCTGGCCAGTGTACAACTCGCCGGCAATCGCCTTGACCTCTTCCAGAGTCACAGCGTCCAGCTTGGCGAGCCGTTCGTCGACAGAAAGGTGGGGCATCCCGGAAAGCTCGTCCCGGCCCAGCCGCACCATCCGACTGTTTGGATCCTCCATCGCAAGGGCGAGCCCGCCTCGCATCGAGCCCTTGGCCCGTTCGATCTCTTCAGGTGTGATCCCCTCTTCCACGACCTTGTTCAGCTCATCACGGATGACACCCATGGCGGTCTCCGTCTGGCTTGGTGTCGTCCCCACATAGACACCCCAGGCCCCGGCGTCGGCGTAGGCCATCTTGAACCCGTACACGGCGTAGGCGAGCCCACGCTCCTCTCGGATCTCCCGGAAGAGACGGGACGACATGCCACTGCCCATGACGTGGTTCAGGACTTCGAAGGACCACCTCTTCTCGTCGCTCCGTGTGAGGCCCTTGCCCCCGATCACGATGTGAGCCTGCTCCGTCTCGCGGTGGGTGATCTTGACCATGGGCCAGGGCGTCGCTTCACCGAGCTCATGCTCCACCGCGTCCCCCGACCAGTCGCCGAAACGCTCAGCCACCATGTCGACCACCGCCTTGTGGTCCACCGAGCCCGCCGCGGCCACCACCATCGATCCCGCCCCGTAACGACGTTTCCAGTAACCAAGGATGTCGTCCCGCGACATGCCCCTGATCGTCTCTCGGGTTCCCAAAACCGGCGCCTCGAGTGGGTGGTCGACGAAGACCGCCGTCGTGAAGTTCTCGAAGGCGACATCGTCGGGATCGTCGTCATTCATGTTGATCTCTTCGATCACCACCTGGCGCTCGGCGTCGATCTCGTTCTGCCGGAATGCCGGGCGCTGGAGCATCTCGGAGAGGACGTCGAACCCGGTCCCGAGATCCTGGTCGAGCAGCCGGACCCAGTAACACGTGCTCTCCTTGGACGTGAAGGCATTCGACTCGGCGCCAATGGCGTCGAAGATCTCGGACACCTGGCGTGCCGACAGCTTCTCCGAGCCCTTGAAGAGCAGATGCTCGAGAAAATGAGAGGCGCCGTGCTCGTTGGGATTCTCATCCCTGGTCCCGGTGTCGACCCAGCAGCCGAGCGCAACCGAGCGGAGTGAAGGCATCGCCTCGGTGATCACACGAAGGCCATTGGGGAGGGTGGTGAGGTCGTAGTGCACGTGAGGAGTGTATGGATATCCGATCCATACACCCCTCAAACCCAGGCCACAGGCGGGTTTTGACACTTATGAGACAATGACGGGCTATGCGCGGACGCGAACAGACGGTTCTCACCGACCTGATCAGACCCGAAGATCAGGCCATCGAGGCCGTGGTGAGCCGTTATCAGCGGGTCGCGCCCGCTGTGACCAGGTTTGCCCGCAGCCTCTCCAACAACCCCAATCTGAGGGTTCGTCTCGGTTCCGAACCGTCCGCATCGGCCGACGAGGTGGTCTGCGACCCGCGCATTTTCCAGGCTGCCTATCACCGCAACGCTCCTGTCACCCCTGATGAGGTCGCTATCGCCTCCGCCCTTCATGAGGTGATGCACCTTGTCTCGACCAACCTCGACGAGACGCGAGAGTTGCCGGAGGGATGGCCGGTGGAGGGCGAGATGGCGCCGGGGACGCAGGTCGACCTGCTGACTGCTCTGGACCGAACAAACAAGCCGGTCGCCGAGGTCTTGTTCTTCTCCCTCGAGGACGCCAGGCAGGAGGTCCAGGGCCTGTCCGCCTACCCGGGGGCTCGATCTGTGTTGTCGGACCTGTACATGTCGTCGCTCAGCCAGGCGATCGCCCGATCCGGGGCGCTCAGCCAGTTCGTCCTCGGCTGCTTCCTGCTCACCGGGGGATATGTCGATCGGGACGTTTTGGAGCGCCGGTTCGAGGCCCGGGCGACTGCGGCTCTCGACGATGCCACCCATCATTGCGAGGTCGCATCCGACACCGAGGATCCCTGGGAGGTGGCCCAGTTGGCTCTGGAGCTCGAGGCCATCGCACGATCCCACGGGCTGATCACCGAGGTCCAGGCCAACACGACACATGCCAAGCAACAGCATGCGGCT
>JALDXM010000083.1:0-7773 GCA_032155085.1 Actinomycetota bacterium
GGGTGGAGGCTATCCGTGCTCCTGTGCCCGTCTCCAATCATTACCTTTGCCCGATGCGAGAACATCAGCGCCGGCCATGACCACCAAGACGCGAGACGAAGGCCTCTACGACTACGCCCTTCGGGAGCCCAGGCTTCCTGAGGACGAGAACCGGGACAACGACGCCCTCGACATCCCCGTCGACATCCGGCTGGGGATGTACGAGACCCAGCAGTTGCTCCGTCAGTTCGAGAAGCGGGCCTACGACCTGTTCATGCAGAACCTGGTCAAAGGGACCTCACACCTCTCGCTCGGCCAGGAGGCGGTGGCGACCGGCTTCGCCCGGGCACAAAAGGACGGTGACTACACGTTTGCCACCTACCGGGGCCATGCCCACACCCTCGCCAGGGGCGCCGACCCCGGCGCTGTCCTGGCCGAGCTGCTGGGGAGGGAGAACGGGATCCTCAAGGGCAAGGGCGGTTCGATGCACCTGACCTCTGTCGAGCACGGGATGATGGGCTCCTACGCCATCATCGGTGCGCATCTCACCATCGCCAACGGGGCGGCATGGTCGGCTCAGATGCGGGGAACCGACCAGGTCACGGTCTGCTTCTTCGGCGACGGGACGACCAACATCGGCGCCTTCCACGAGGCCCTCAACATGGCAGCGATCTGGAAACTGCCTGTGGTCTTCGTTTGTGAGAACAACCTGTGGATGGAGTACACACCGATCGACTTGATCACCGCGGTGCCCAACCCGGCAGCCGACCGGGCTGCCAGCTATGGGCTGGAGAGCATCATCGTCGACGGTAACGACGCCGATGCCGTCTTCGACATCGCGAGCAAGGTGGTCGAGAAAGCGCGACGCGGCGAAGGTCCCTCGCTCGTCGAGGCCCAGACCTATCGGGAGCAGGGTCACAGCCGGGCTGACCCCGCCAAGTACCGCCCGCCGGCCGAGGTAGAGGCATGGAAGGCGAGAGACCCGATTCCGATGTACCACGAGCGGCTTCTTCGCCTCGGGGTGCCCGAAGGCGACCTCAGCAGCATCCAGCAAGACGTCGCCCGACGTGTCGACGAGGCAACCGAATTCGCCAAGAATGGCGCCCATCCCGGTGAGGAGCACCTCATGACCGACGTCTGGGCAGACGGGGGCTCGGCATGGCGGAACTGACCTACCGAAACGCTGTGGCTCACGGGATCGCCCAGGAGATGAGGCGTGACCCGAACCTGGTGATGCTGGGTGAGGACATCGCAGCTGCCGGCGGGGTGGTCAAGACCACGGTCGGGCTCCTCGAAGAGTTCGGCCCCGACCGGATTCGTGACACCCCGATCTCGGAGCAGGCGATCCTCGGTGCGGCGATGGGGGCGGCTATGACCGGTGTCCCGGTCATAGCCGAGTTGATGTTCTCCGACTTCATCGCGGTCTGCTTCGACCTCCTGGCCAACGAGATCGCCAAGTCCCGCTACATGACGGCGGGCCAGGTGAGCATCCCCATCGTGGTCCGCACCGCCAACGGAGGCGGTTCCAGGTTCGGGGCGCAGCATTCCCAGAGTGTGGAGAACTGGGTGATGATGATCCCCGGGCTCAAGGTCGTGGCTCCTTCGACCCCACTCGATGTCGTCGGTCTGATGGCTGCGTCGGTGCGCGACCCGGATCCAGTCGTCTTCCTCGAGCACAAGTCGCTCATGGCGGACAAGCAGGACATCCCCGAGGGTGAGATCGTGGATGATTTGGGGGTGGCCAAAATCGTTCGCGAGGGCACCGACTGCACGATCGCAGCACTGGCCCTGATGGTGCCGCGCGCCCTCGAGGCAGCCGATCGCCTCGAGGATCAGGGGATATCGGCGGAAGTGATCGATGTTCGCACCCTGGTCCCGTTGGACACCCAGACGATCCTCGGCTCGGTGTCGAAGACCAGCCGCTTCTTCACAGTCGAGGAGAATCCCAGGCTGTGTGGCTGGGGGGCCGAGGTCGCCTCCATCGTCACCGACGAGGTGTTCTGGGATCTGGACGGCCCGGTGGTGCGGATCACCACCCCGCATATCCCGCTCCCTGCCGCCGAAGCGCTGGAGGACATGGCGATCCCGTCGGTGGATCTCATCACCGAAACGGTCACCAAGCGTATGGGTTGACCAGGACTTTCCCGGATTCGGGCTAAACCCCGGCCCCTGACGGCCGAGATACTCTGTATGACCGGCCTCCGACCGCCTCCCAAGCAGGAGACCACGAGTCGAGTCTTTCTACGGATGCTGTTCTTGATCGTGCTCGTGGTCGGAGTGGGGACAGCTATCTGGACCGAGGTGACCAAGGACCGGATAGGGCTGATCGAGGATGTGGCCCTCGAAGACCTCGAGATCGACCCGGTGCTCACCGCCAAAGGCACCAGCCTGAATGTCGTCCGAGAGGGCGAGGGCGATGTGCCGGTCGTCCTTCTCCATGATGTCGACATTGCTGGTGGCGTGACCTGGGACGGAGTCGTGGATGGTCTCGGTCCGCGCTTCGCCGTGATGCGAGTCGATCTCCCCGGGTTCGGGCTGAGCGAGAGGGTCCCGACCGAGGGGACAAGGCACACCGTTGCATCCATGGCCGAGGAGGTCTCCGACGTCATCCGCCAGACCTATGGCGAAGCGGTGGTCATCGCCGGTGTCGGTCTCGGCGGTGAGGTCGGTGCCGAGATCGCAGCGACTCAGCCAGATCTGGTCTCCGGGCTCGTGATGGTCGATGTCGACTTCTACAAGCCCCAGAGCTGGGTGGAGATCGCCGAGAAGCTGCCCTGGATCGGAACCGCGGCGACCTATGCCCTGGAAACGGCGGGCCCATTTGCCGACGACCGCTGGGCACCAGGCTGTGGGGCCGGTGGCTGGTGCCCCAGCACAAGCCAGATCCAGGCGAGAGATCTGGCCGAGACGATCGTCGACACTTCTGAGTCTCTCAATGCGTTTCGTCGAACGCCGGCGGCGTCGCAGGTGCCTTCCAAGCTGGGGGAGATCGCAGCCCCGACTCAATATCTGTGGAGTCAGTCCGGGGACGTGTCCAGGGAATCGGTTGACAGGATTCAAGCGGCGATGCCTTCGGCCGCGTTCGAGGTCGTGCCGGAAGCATGGAGGGCTCACCTCGATTCTCCCGAGAAGGTGGCGGCTGCCATCTCCTCGCTCGCCCCTCAGGGCTGAGAAACCTCGAATCTCACCGCATGGACCGCGTTGTTGGCGTAGCCCCGCCCATTCCACGGTGGATCCATCGGCTGGGTGTTGCCTTCGGCGTCGGTTGCTCGTGCCATCACGGTGTGCCGGCCGGGGCCCAGCACCACATCACATCGCCAGATCCATGCCGCCAGCGGTCCGGTAGGCGGCTCGAGAGCAGCCGGGAGCCAGGTTTCCCCGCCGTCGGTGGATACCGACACCCCGGTCACTGGCGCACTGCCCGACCATGCCGAGCCATTCACCCCGATCGCGCCGGCTGGGACGGTCTCCCCGTCGGCCGGTGCGGCGATGACCGACCTGACCTGGACGACGCCCACGGGTGTGCTCTCGGGGAATCTCATGTCACCCAGATAGCGGTACCTCTCGACGAAGTGGCCCATGAATGGCCTGGTCACCCCTTCGATCAGTGTCACCCACTTGACCGACTTCATGGCGTAGTCGCCGGGAAGCATGAACCTCACCGGCCCTCCATGCCCCAATCCGAGTGGCTTCCCACCCCATTCGGTCACGAGCAGCGCCGAGCCGTCGGTCACCCGCTCGCTCCGGACCGAGAACTGGTAGTTGACATCACCTTCGGGATGGACCTCCCCATGGTCGGCGCCGGTGAGGACCAGTTCGACGACCCCGACCGGAAGATCACTCAGCACGTCGATCAAACGCACACCCCCGACCCGGATGGGCGACACGCCGCCCAACCCCCATGCCAGGCCATCGACCGCGGGTCTGATCAGGGATCGGCCGTTGCCTGCGCATTCGAGGACGAACTCCATCTCCACCGGTGGCAACTGGGCGAGATCGCGAGTGGTGATCGTCCTCGTGGGGCGACCAGGGATCACCACTTCGATCTCGCCCGTCACGTCCTCCAGAACGGGGGCGGTGAAGCTGTTCCTGAGGTAGGCCTGGTCTTGGGCGAGGGGCCGGCCGTCCAGTCGAGACAGAGGCACGCCGGCGTTGAGCGGGTCATCGGTGAGGAACTCGAGACCGGACATCGGAACACGCTAACCAGGCGTTCGCCGGTCTCCCTCGGCGAGCCTGTGCCCCACCCATAGCGCCCACCTGTGGGTCAAATCGTCGATGGCCGCGTCGTCTGTGCCCTCGGGATACAGCGTGGGACCGACCACCACTCGTACACGTCCCCGGCGGAACTTGTTGTCGATGCCGAGGACGCGGTCGGTCCCCAGCACCGCCACCGCCACCAGAGGAACCTGCCGCTTGACCGCCAGCCAGCCTGCGCCTCGCTTGAACCCTGCCTCTCCGAATCGCTCCACCCGAATCCCCTCCGGGAAGACGCCGACCACGCCACCCTCGTCGAGATGAGCCAGACAAGCCCGGACCGTGCCGAGGGGCACAGTGCCCCGTTGGACTGTGATCACGTCGAGGGCGTCGAGGGTCCAGTCGAGAATTCGGTGATTCCCATAGAGGTCGATCAGTGCGATGAAGCGGGCCCGCCTCCCGTACACCGCTCCGGCTAGCGGGGGGTCGAGAAAGGAGTAGTGGTTGGCAGCAAGGACGAATGGCGGCTTCGGGAAGCCGTCGCCCCGATCCACCTGCAGCTTCCAGAGGAGACGCGCTCCCATCCGGATCGACGGGAGGATCACAGGCCAGACGAGTCGGCTTTTCAGAGAGCGTTTTGCCGGTGCCGGCCCGTTCAAGGGATGGGCCGCTCCACTTTCCACCCTCGCAGTTTCAATTCGTCGGCGAGCAGGTCGTCGGACAGAAACGAGAGGTCGGGTGGGCCCGATTCTGTGCCGAGACATCGCTCCACGGTGTCGCGGAGCGTCCGGGCCCAGGCCTTGCCCTTCGCCTCTGCCTCGAGGCTGAGAGTCGAATCGGGGTTCACCGTGTACACCCTTGCCATGATCTGGGGATTTGCACGGGAGCCGCGCTCGCCGTAGACCAGCAATGTGGCGCCAAGTGGCAAGTCCTGGATGCCACCGGTGTTGACGAAGGGCCCTTCGAATGCCCAACCAGAGGCCCGGGCCTGGTCCACAGACTCCACGACTTTGGCCCAATTCTTGTGTCGTTCGTCGCCGAGCAGCGGGACATCAACCGGCACCGTCATCAAGTCGCCCACATGGCGAGAGTATCCAACGACGAACCGGAACTGCGAGGTCATGCCGGTAGTCTCTCGCCACATGGCAAGGCTCCGTCTCTTCGCCAACCTCCGGGAACTCGCCGGTACCTCACGGCTCGACGTGCCTTCGGACACCGTAGGCGGCGTATTGGAAGCGGCCTCTGAGAAGTTTGGGCCGGATTTCCAGCGGGGCGTCGAGACTGCCCGGGTTTGGGTCAACGGAGAGTCGGCGGCGATGGATGATCCAGTGACCGAGAGTGACGAGGTCGTCCTGCTGCCCCCGGTGTCAGGGGGAGACCAGCCGGCGGTCTCGCTGTCGGCGGTGGACATCAAGGGATTCATCCCCGCGGTGGTCGCCGTGGTCGCCGTTCTGGCAAACACCCAGGGCCAGGAGATCTGGGCCGCGGCCCTTGTCCTCATCGCATCCGCCTGGGCGGTTGACATCGGCGCGGCCTTCGAGGCGAGGGGGAAGGAATTCGCAACTCTGGCCGTCGTTGTGACCGCGGCCGGATCGGCCATGGCGGCGCATGCCGCCGGTGGTGATGGGTACGCCCTTGCGGTTGTCCTCGCTGTGGTGGTGGGTCTGGGGTGGGCAGTCGCCTTCGCCCGCTACCGACAGCCGGACGTGTTCAGCCCGACACTCCTGGTCGCCCTCATGGCGGGTCTGGGAACGGCTTCCTTGGTGCTCGCCCGGTCGACGCATTCGCCGGAAGCCAACGCCGTCGACGTGTTCCTGGTCTCCGTGCTAGCGGCTCTGGTCTTCGGCGCCATTGTCGAGCGGATTCCCCCCATCCCGCTTCTCGACCCATTCTCCGTCACCGCCCTCGGCGCGGTACTCGCAGCTGTCGTCGCCGCTTGGATATGGGATCTCTCGCTCGTGTCCTACCTGCTGGTGGGCCTGGGAATCGCGGTTGCGCTGCTCGCCGGTCGGGGACTCTCCTCGATGTTGCGAACCGGCAGCGTGTCTCTGACTGAGCGACCTCCCGGGATCCTGGTGTCTCTGGACGGTGTGGCACTCGCCGCCGCCATCTACTACCCATTGTTGCTGCTGGTCCTATAGCAACCCATTGGCGGCGCAAGGCCGCGTCGGGTTAGCCTGCCCGCCGATGCGTGCCCAATCGAAGCACGTTCGCCACATCAGCCTCCTCACGCTCGTTGCGTTGGGCACGGCATTGTTCCCTGCCGTCGGCCAAGCGATCACCAAGGCCCAGGTGGACGCGGCATGCGCCGATTCCAGGGCCCAGCTCGAGGAGTACCGGGAGGCCCAGGCTGCCTTCGAAGACGCAGTCCGTGCCTACGAAGCAGCTGCCATCGAGGTCGACCGGGTGGAGAGGAAGCAGGTATCGGTCTCGGGCTCGATGACGAGCCACACTCAGGAGCTGGACGAGGTCCAAAACAGGATCGAGGAACAGGCGGTCGAGCTGTACATGAGGGGTGGCCTATCCAGCCCGGGCATCATTTTCTCCGCCTCCAGTGTCGATCAATTCATGACGACTTCGGAGTTCCTCACAGCCGCCACCATGGGGGGCCAGGAGTCGCTGGATGAGTTGATCGCCGCCCGCAGCGAGCTCAATCGGTTCCAGGCCGTTCTCGACGACACCAGGGTGGAGCTCGAGGCCGTCGAGGCGCAGAGGCTCAACGCCCAGGTCGAACAGGAGTCCGCCATGGAGGCGGAGCAGGCGGCCTACGCCAAGCTGGAGGGTCGTTGCAAGGATCTGGCCACCGAGTACGACCGTCAGCAGGCCGAGCTGGCCGCGCGTGCCCGCCAGCGAGCGGCGGGCTCCGTCCAGGTCGGCTCATTCATCTGCCCGTTTACCCCGGGCCGGACCTCGTTCATCGACTCGTGGGGAGACTCCCGGTCAGGTGGCCGGGCTCACAAAGGCACCGACATGTTCGCCGCGTGGGACGAGCCCATCTATGCGGTCAGATCGGGGACGGTGGCGACCGGCAATGGAGGTCTCGGGGGGAAGACGATATGGCTGATCGGGGACAACGGGATCGCCTTCTACTACGCCCATCTCTCCGGGTTCAACGTCTCATCGGGCCAATCTGTCGGGCAGGGCCAGACCATCGGATTCAATGGCGACACCGGCAACGCTGAAGGTGGATCGCCTCATCTCCACTTCGAGATCCACCCCGGCGGCCGTGGATCCGCGGCGGTCAACCCCTACGCGACCCTGGCGGGGGCGTGCAGGTAGCCTTCCCCCTGTGACCGAGCATCGACGCAGGATCGACACCGTCCTCGAGCCCGAATACGTGGCCGATCTGTCCGAGTTGAGCCTGGACGACCTGCGCGAGCGGCGGGAGATGGCCGAGGACGTCGAGACCCAAATCTCCTACTACCGGCGTCTCCTCCATGGCCGTCTAGATCTCCTCAACTTCGAGCTGCGGCGCCGGAAACCTGAAAGGGTCGGTGGTCTCGACGGGGGCTACCGCGGACGTGACGACTTCGTCGGGGATTACGGACGGGACTTACACTTTCTACGCCAGGTCGACCGACCCTCTGGGCAACGCTTCAG
>JALDXM010000084.1:0-7755 GCA_032155085.1 Actinomycetota bacterium
GCGGGCGGAGTCAGGGGCCTTCCATTGGTTCCGGGGGGCTGGCGATGAACCAGCCGCTCGTTTGATTTCTCTACTCGTCCTCCTCCAGGTATCTCCGGTCGCCTTCCTCACGATCTGTCACGTAGTGCTCCTTGTTCCACAGCTCTACGTGGCCGTAGACACCAATCACGGCTATCTCGCTTCCGACCTCGAGCGAGGCGAACTCCCGAAGATCGGGCTTGACGAGAACGCGGCCCGACTTGTCCAGGTCCTGGAGATCGGCGCCCGAGAAGACCGTTCGCGAGAAACGACGCCCGGACCGGTTTTGCCTCTCCGCCATCACCTCTGCCGCCCTTGCCTCGAACTCACCGGTCGGGAATATGACGAGCTGCCCGTCCTGACCCTTGGTGATGACACAACCGTCTTCGAGACCACGGCGAAACCCGGCGGGCATGACCACGCGGCCCTTCCCGTCGAGACTGTGGTAGTACTCGCCGAGGAACACTTCTGCGCTTCTCCGTCCGTCCTCATCTCATCGACCCCGCTTCTCTCCTGGGCCGTTTGACCCACTATGACCCACTTCGCCCCACATGTCAACCTTTTTGCCCCACTGAGCGGTTCGGACGTGTCACGGCGCCGGATACGGGCGGACGAATGCACAGGAGCAGGTCAGGCGTCCGTGTGCATTGGTCCTCCCTGTAGGTGGCGGGATGCACGCGGACACGTGCGAGGCAGACGATCCGGGCGCGGTTCAGCCGGTGGAACGTGGCTCTTCGGGGGTGGGGCCCTGGTGAAGCGGCCGGTGCCACCAGCCGACGTCGTGCCACTGCCCCAGCTTGAACCCGGCCCTCGGGAAAACCCCGATCGGCTGGAACCCCACCGACAGGTGGAGCGCCTCACTGCCCGGGTTGGGCAGGGCCACGCCGGCGTAGGCGTTGGCGAAGCCGCCGTCGGCGACGCGATCGATCAGAGCCGTGTAGAGGACCTTGCCCAAGCCCTGGCCACGTAGGTCGGGACTGAGGTAGATCGTGGTCTCGACCGACCACCGGTATGCCGGACGGTCCCTGAACTTCGTGGCGTAGGCGTAGCCACCGACGTCCCGATCTATCTCGAGCACGAGCCAAGGATGGGTTGCCGTGATGACTGCGATCCGGCTTCTCAA
Organism: Actinomycetota bacterium; assembly: GCA_032155085.1. GTDB lineage: Bacteria > Actinomycetota > Acidimicrobiia > Spongiisociales > ZC4RG35 > JARDZU01. The sequence goes on from JALDXM010000084.1 coordinate 1,142, forward strand.
CTCCTCGACGCTCGGGGGCTCCAGCTCGAAAGAGATGGCAGTCTCCTGAACGATCGGCCGGTAGATGTCGTGGATCGCCCCCGCGTCGTCGGGGGTAACCGGGCGAACCCCAATCACCCGGTCAGGCGACTTCTAGATACGGATGCCACGCCGGATCGACCTGATAGCCCGTGGAGGCGTAGATCCATGCATATCGACGGGGTGGGCCCGGTGTCGTGCTGAGACGCAGGCCGGCCTCAGTCGGGAGACGGTCCCCCTTCGTGATGTTGCAGGTCCGACAGCACGCCACCACGTTCTCCCAGCTGTGGTCACCCCCACGCGACCGCGGCAGGACGTGGTCCAATGACTCGGCCGCCGCCCCGCAGTACTGGCATCGGTGGCCGTCCCTGCCGAACACAGCCCTGCGGGTGACGGGAGCCGCCCGCCGGTACGGGACCTTGACGAACCTGTTGAGACGCACGACCGAGGGGACTTCGACCACCTCGTTCTCCGAGGCCCAGATCTCGTCCTTCCCCACCACCACGCTCGCCTTGTCGTTGAGGACGAGCACGACCGCCCGCCGGGTGGTCACCACCGAGAGCGGTTCGTAGCTGGCGTTCAATACGAGGACCCGTGCCATGAGTGACGATGCTCCGTGAGGGTGACGTTACCAATCGCCCTCGGCGTTTCCCTGCTCCTGCTCGTCAACGTGATCGATCGCTCCGATGGCCCGGCCCACTGCAAGAGGAAGGGCGAATGTCCACCCGTCGACGATGTCGGCGTGGCCCTCCGTCTCGGTTGTGCCGTCGGTGGCCACCACCCCAAGATCCCCATCTTCGGACAGTGTCACCCGTGTGACCTCGAGCGGGACCCGGCCGAGCACCTGGGACCAGGCCTCGGTGAGTCCCTGGGCGATGGCTGTGGGGGTCGACGGGACGAGGCGGAACGAGCGGACGGCCGTTCCGATCACCTCGACGCGCGCCCCACCCTGTACCGGTGTGATCCGGACGTCGACGCCCAACGCCGCCCGCGTTTGTGCCTGCCTGTTGCCTATCTCGAGATCGGAAGGTTCGGGCGCCCTCACCCCATACGCCGCCAGCAAGGATCGCACCGCCTCGAGGACTTCGGCCTCGTTGGCGTTGTCGTCGAGCTTGACCTTGATGCCCGAGTCGATCTCGTCGATGTCGAGCGACACCGAGGCGACCCCCGGGATGTCTTGCAGCCTCTCGACGAGTTTCTCTCTCATGACGTTGCCCGCATTCTCCGTCGCCATGACAGATATGTGGCGAGATCTTCCGAATCGGCAGACGCGGCCTTGTCGCCGTAGGCGGTTTGGAGCCTCCAGGCCAGGTATTCGTCGGACGGGAGCACCCCGCCCCGCCGACGCATCGACATGCCGGCCCGGAGCGCCTCCCAGAGCAGGATGGGCCTGCCCGCCAACGCAAGCAGGCTCTTGCCCAGTCCGGGCCCCCTCTGCGTGGATCGGTCGGACACTCCCCCGGGAACTGTAGCTACGTAAGAAAACGTCTATCGGTAGAGTCCTTGGCCACGGAATCGACGAGGGAGGGTCGTTTGACCGAGGTATCCCCCCAACAGATCGAGACGTTTGCGAAGCGCTTCGATCTGATCGCGAGCAATGTCGAGCGCGTCATCCAGGGCAAGCGCGACGTAGTGGAGCTCGCCCTTCTCGCCCTGGTGGCCGAGGGCCACGTCCTGGTGGAGGATGTGCCCGGGGTTGGAAAGACCCAGCTGGCCAAGTCGATCGCGCGCTCGATCGACAGCGTTTTCCAGCGAGTCCAGTTCACCCCCGACCTGCTTCCATCGGACGTGACCGGGGTGACGGTTTGGGACCGCAACCGCAACGAGTTCGAATTCAAGCCGGGCCCGATCTTCGCCAACATCGTCGTGGGCGACGAGATCAACCGGGCCAGTCCCAAGACACAGTCGGCACTTCTCGAGGCCATGGAGGAGCGACAGGTGACCTCCGACGGAGTGACACGTGAATTGCCACTCCCGTTCATGGTCATGGCGACCCAGAACCCCCTGGAGCACGAGGGAACCTATCCCCTGCCCGAATCCCAGCTCGATAGGTTCATGATGCGTGTCGTCATCGGCTACCCGAGCAGGCAAAAGGAACTCGAGATCCTCGACACCCACGGGATCAGGTCCACGTTCCACGACCTCGAGCCGGTGGTATCGATACCTGAGATCGACGAGCTAATCGCCACAGCGCGTGGGGTGACTGTCTCCTCATCGGTCAAGACCTACATCGTTGATCTGGTGGAGGGGACGAGACAGCACCCCGACGTGCTCCTCGGCGCCTCACCGCGCTCGGCCCTCTTCCTCCAAAGGCTCTCGCGAGCCCGGGCGGCGTCCCAGGGCCGGGAGTACGTGACACCCGATGACATAAAGGTCCTCGCCCACCCTGTTCTGGAGCATCGAATGGCCCTGCGCCCGGAGGCGCAAATGCGGGGCGAGATGCTCCCCGACCTCATCGAGGAGATCATGACCAGGCTGAGGGTCCCCGGGACTACCTCCAGGATCGCCACCTGATGCCCACCCTGCGAGGCTGGGCCCTGTCCGGGGCCGGCCTCGCCCTGCTCGTCCTCTGGTATGCCTTGGGTGAGATCGAGCTTCTGCTGACCGGGGCGGCGTTGCTCCTCGCTCAGTTGGTCGCTCTCTTCTACGTCCGGCGGTGGCGGCCCAACGTAGAGGTGAGCCGTCGTCTCGCCTCGTCCACGGTTCACGACGGTGACACCACGACTGTCACCTTGCTCCTCGACAACGCCTCGAAACGCTCGGTCAGCCGGGTAACGCTCGAGGACGATGTGAACCGCCTCGGTGTCGCCGTCTTCGAGGTGGCCCGTCTCAAAGGCCGGGAATCGGCCACGGCGACATATCGCGTCACCTGCCGTCCTCGTGGCGTCTACCGAGTTGGCCCGGCCAGGCTGAAGGCCAATGACCCGCTCGGACTGGCCGAAACCAGCGGAGAGGCGGGTCCAGCCGACAGGATCGTGGTCTATCCGGCCGTCGAGGAACTGACCGGGTTTCCCATCGTCCGTGGTCAGGACCCGGCCATGCAGGCATCCCGTCCGGAGCATGCTCGGCGAGGCGGTGAGGACTTCTACACACTCCGCGAGTACCAGCAGGGAGACGACCTTCGCCGCGTTCACTGGCCCTCATCGGCCAGGACGGACCAGTTGATGATCCGCCAGCTGGAGACGCCATGGCAATCGAGGGCCCTGGTCTTGCTCGATGTCCGCGCCCCGAGCTATGAATCCCAGGAGGCTTTCGAAAGGGCCGTATCGGGTGCTGCGACCGTGGTGACCCACCTGGTCGGCTCCGGATTCGATGCCGACCTGTGGGCCGGAGAGGCCGAGGCGATAGATGCGGCCCGATACGCATCGGCCATGGAACGTCTCGCTCTGGTCCAGCCCGATGCGGCCATCGACATCCAGGCGGTCGCAGGCCGGATAAGGCAGAAGGGTGGAGGCGGGGCCCTGGTGATCGTCACCGGGGTTGCCGACCGGCCTCTGCTGGGCGTCCAGCAACTGCTTTCCGGGGATTACCCGACCACCATCCTCATGACTGCGTCAGCCTCCACACCGCAGACGCTGGTCGGGTTCCACCGCATGGGTGTCACGACAGTTTCCGTCGCCCCCGACCAGCCGTGGGCGCCGGCCTGGATGATCGCAATGAGAAGCTCATGGGCAGCGGCCTCGGTCGGATAGCGGGCGCCGCCGCTTTCGTGCTCATGCTCTTCCGGCTGGGAGAGCTGCTCCAGACTGGGCCAGAGGCGCCCGATTGGCAGCTGATCATGCTCGCCTCCGCTTTCCTGGGAGCTGTCATCTGGTGGCTCCTCGGGCAGACGCTCTCCAACAGACGGCTGGCCGTCGGCCTGTTCGTCGTTGCCGGGCTGTTCCTCTTCCTGCGCATCGCGGTCCCTGACACCCTGGTTCTCGGGTTCCTTCCCACCAGCGCCAGCTTCGGGGCCTTGGGGAGTGAGCTTGCCCAAACCCTGAACTCGATCCGCTTCGGTATTGCTCCTGTTCCGCCGATTCCCGGGCTGGTGGCGGTGCTGGCGCTGTTGATGTGGGGGGTGGGCGCCCTTTACGTGTGGGGGGCCACCGGGGGGCCCACCCTTGCCATGATCGCCCCCTCGCTGGGGCTCTACCTGCAGTTCGCGGTCATGGACCGGATCGTGGCCGGGCTCCCCTGGATGATCTCCCTGGCCGCGGTGATCGCCCTGTCGCTCGCCGCACTCGGGATAGAGAGGCGCAGCGAGGCGGGCCGGGCGAGAGACACTGAGGGCCGTCCATTGGCCCGCCGGGCGGGAAGCATGGCATTGATCGTGGCAACGGTCCTGGCCGGGTCGTCGCTGCTCCTCACGGAGACCGCGTCATCACTGGTCCCGATCAACGGCAACATCCACTGGCGCTACGGAGGCGGGTACGGGCCCGGCTTCGGTGGCACCACCTTCGACCGTCTCGCCGACCTCCATCAGAGCTTCATCCGGCGCTCCAACGCCGTCATGTTCGTCGCCACCCTCGACGAGAACTCCCCGCCGCCCGACCAGATCTACTGGAGGATGGAGAGTCTCGACGACTTCGACGGCGAGGCGTGGCGCCCGACAACCAACCGGGCCGACTTCTATCAGCCCGGGAACGCCGGCGGCGATCCTCAACATGCCTATCGGGGTACCAGTCAGGAGGTGACCCAGCGGGTGAGGATCTTCGATCTGAGGTCGGTAGTGATGCCATCCGCCGGAGTCGGGCAGTTCTTCAGGTCAGAGACGTTCGATGTCAGCGGAATCCAGATCACGGGCGACGGCTCAGCCATCTACCAGCCGGAGCTAGATGAGGACGACGAGTACGAGGTCTTATCGGTGCTCACTCTCTCCCAGGAAGACCTGGGCGCGCTCGCCTCGATCAACGACGGCGCAGCGCTCAGCCCGCTGTTCGCCAACGCCGCCGCCGCCGGGGCCACGGCTCTCGAGCCGGCGCCACGGCCTGGGGACGTGACCCCGCCAGACGACCTGGACCGTTTCACCGAGCTGCCGGACATGCCGGCTGAGCTGAACCAGATCGCACGGCGGGAGACGGCGAGGGCGTCGACCCCATTCGAGGCCGCCTGGCTCCTCGAGCGCTGGTTTCGGGAAAGCGGCGATTTCACATACTCCACCGAGGTGTCCACCGGACACGGGTCTCTCGATCTCGTGGCATGGCTCGACGATGAAGAGAGCGCCAACTTCCGCACCGGTTACTGCGAGCAGTTCGCTGCCGCCATGGCAGTGCTCGGCCGGGTGGTGGGGATCCCGAGCCGGGTCGTCTGGGGCTTCACTCCGGGGACGGTGGAAGAACAGACCAACGGGTCAGAGTTGGTCGTGGTGCGGGACAGGAACGCGCATGCCTGGGTCGAGATGTGGATGGACGGGTTTGGTTGGGTGCGATTCGACCCGACCCCACGTAGCGACGGGGCACTGCCCGAGAGTGTGACCGCAGAGTTCGACCCTGCGCCGTTCCTTCCCCAGTCCGACGTCCCGCTGCAACTCGAGCAGCCTGGGTTCTTCCCGAGCCAGTTCGAGGAAGGGCTGGACGACTTCGACACGTCGTCCGGCGGTGGCGCCGGGTTCCGGCTGTCATGGGCCTGGTTGGCCATCCCGATATTGGCCCTTCTCATTGCCGTGGTTCCCGGCCTCAAGTGGCTGCGTCGTCGTCGTCGGATCAGGCGTCTCCACGAGGGGGACGTGACCGCCGCGTGGGATGAGATAGTTGATCGCTTGACCGACCTCAGGACGCCTGTACCGGCCCACCAGACCCCGCTCGAGTTCGCCCGTGCCACCGGCAAGGACCTCGTGCCCCTGGCATCCTCATATTCGGCGGCGATCTACGGGAACAGGACCGGCACGGGCCATGTGTCCGACCTCACCCACGTCGAGACCTGGCTCGAGAGGAATTACGAGACCTGGGACCGGACGCTGGCTGCCTTCAACCCTCGGTCGTTGGTCGAAAAGGATTAAGCGCGGTGGCCGCCAGTCGGCCCGCCGCTATCGGCTCAGCCGCCCGCGGCACGCTGCTCGTCGACGACATCGTCCTCAACTCTTCGCAACATGTCGAGGAAGTTGCTCCGGTCGAGCTCGAACCTCGAGACGTCCTCCTCGACCTCACGGGTGATCTCGTCGATGGCGACGAAGAAGGCGAGCTGGCCGGTGCGAAGCGCATCCATCAGCTCGCCCTCATCGGATCCAACATGGAAGATGGTGTGACCGTCTGTCACCAGTTTGACCTCGGCCAGGTGGTCGTCCATGCCCCCTTCGCGACGCAGATAGTCCCAGGCGCGACGGACCCGCTGCAGTGACATGCCATTGTCGAGCAGGCTCCGCACAACCCGAAGCGCTACCAGGTCGCGGAACGAGTACAGACGACGGACTCCTGGTCTCCCCCCGGTTGTCTGAATGGAGGGTTTGACCAGTCCTACACGGTCCCAGTAGCGAAGCTGATGATGCGTGCAGTTAGTCAGCCGACATGCCTGCTCGGCTGTGAATGACTGGTCCACTCGTCCCTTCCTAAAGCCAACCGCACCGGCCCGGAGTCGTGGACCGTTGCCCTCCTCCTCAAGCGGCGGAACCTCCGGAA
>JALDXM010000085.1:0-7742 GCA_032155085.1 Actinomycetota bacterium
GCCCTGGACCGAGCCGAGTGGGAACGGCTGTGGCAGGACCACTGGGTCGAGCCGGCCAACGCCGACACGGAGCAAGAGTTCCTATCTGAGAACCACTCACCGGAGGCCGACAGACAACGTCTCTCCCGGATCACGAGCGAGTTCGAGCGTGGCTTCGACCAGATGCACGATCTGGGCCCGGCCGTGACCGTGTTCGGGTCGGCCCGCTTCGGTGAGGGCACGCCCGAGTACGACCTGGGCGTGGAGCTCGGGCGAGAACTGGCGCGAGCCGGATTCACGGTCATTACGGGTGGTGGCCCAGGCTTGATGGAAGCTGCCAACCGAGGAGCCTTTGAGGCCGGTGGGAGGTCGATCGGATGCAACATCGTGCTGCCCCACGAGCAGTCGGCAAATCCGTATCTCGACCATTTCATCGATTTCGACCACTTCTTCGTGCGCAAAGTGATGCTGGTCAAATACTCCAGCGCATTCGTCGCGCTTCCTGGGGGCTTCGGGACCCTCGACGAGATGTTCGAGGCTGCGACGCTGATCCAATGTCGCAAGATCGGTCCCTTCCCATTGCTCCTGCTCGGCGAGCGATACTGGGAGGGGCTGCGCGAGTTCATCTGGGACTTACGGGACAGCGGGGCGATTTCACGTGAAGACACGGGGTTCGCCCGCATTCTCGACTCGCCGCGCGAAGCGGTGGAAGTGGTCATCGACCGAGTCCCCGAGGAGATCAGGGCCCAGCTCGTGGAACGCCCGATCTAGCGATGCCGCTGCGGTGGATCGAGGTCGAGAACTACCGAGCCATCGCCAAGGGCAGGGTGACCTTTGGTGACACCACAGTCTTGTTCGGCGAAAACGACTCGGGTCGAACGAGCATCATCGAGGCCTTGATGCTGTGCCTCGGTGTGCCGACCGCCGGGTCGGACGAACTTTCGGAAGTGCAATTCCACCATGGTGCAGATGGCCGCCCCGGCCCGATGCACATTCGCCTCGGCGTCGATGAAGGGAGACCGGGCGTTTGGTCCCTGCCGGAGCGCTTGACGAGCGCGCTTCCTGCTTGCGACGGTGCCCGGCAGCTCGTCTTCGACTTTCGAGCGGATCTGGACCCAATCACCGAAAAGGGCCGCCTGAGCCACACAATCCTGTCGCCGGTCGACTCGATCCAGATCGAGGGACGGGAGGACACGACGGGTTGGCTCCGCCGCCTGCTCCCTGTGCTGTGGGTGCAATCAGGTCAGCTGACAGGCATCACGGAAGCTACCGACGAGGCCAAGGGTCTCGGCGGGCCACCTGCCGACGACCCGATTTTCCAAGTCCTCGAGACCCATCATCGCAACATCCTCACGGGGAATGCCCTCGACATGGGCGCCGAGCTAGAAGCAGGAGCCGCAGCGGCTCTTGTACTCCTCAGGAAGTACGAGCACGTCTTCGCCGGCAGCGGCCAGATGATGAGCGCGATGGTGTCTGAGATCCTCGATAGGCGGCCGGCCTCGCCGACGGACTGGATCTCGCGGCCATCGACTCCATCACAAAAGATCGCCGTGTTGCTGGTGCTCGGGGCTCTTCTCCAGCTCGTGCGTCAAGTGCTGAGTCAAGGGCCTCTTCCAGCCTATGCCACGCCCATCCTGGTGATCGAAAACCCCGAGGTGAATTTGCACCCCATCACATTGGCCTCGGTGTGGCGGACCATCGAAGGGATCACGTGGCAGAAGATCGTTGCCACCCACTCGGACACGGTCATCGCCGATGCGCCCTTGACCACACTTCGACGACTGACGCGCCGCGAAGGTGTGATCGATGAATGGGCCGTTGCGCCCAACGCCCTCACGGGTGACGCCCTTCGGAAGGTCTCATATCACATTCGATCCCGTCGGTCGTCGGCCATGTTCGCCCGTTGCTGGCTCTTGGTGGAAGGAGAGACCGAATACTGGGTACTTCCCGATCTGGCCAGGGTGATGGGGTTTGCCTTCGCCGAGGAAGGCGTCGCGTGTGTCGAATTTGCCCAGTCGGGTGTGGCGCCCTTCGTGACTCTGGCGAATCATCTGGGCATCTCATGGCATGTGCTGGTCGATGGGGATGAGGCGGGCCAGCATTACGCCGAAACCGTGCAGTCCGTGGCGCTGGATGCGGGCGGTCCTGTGCCTCTGCCACTGACGATTCTCGAAGAACCGGACATCGAGCACTGCTTCTGGCGCTATGGGTTCGCCGATGTCATCGCACAAGTAGCGAATGTGGCGGATCAGACGAAGGCCACTCCGACCAAGGTGATACGAAAGGCGATCGATCGGACCTCCAAGCCCTTCCTGGCCTTGACCCTGATAGACGCTGTGGCCCAAAGAGGACCCCAATCGGTTCCGCCGCCGCTCCGTCGTCTGATCGAGGGAGCTGTCAACCAGGCCCGCGGTTAGCCAGGGCGCTTCTACTTGCCAGGATGATCCCTGAGCCATACGGAGAGGACGGCCGGTTCCATCGTCCGAACCACCAGGTCCTGGAGATCGGTGTCTACGGTGCCCAGGTCCAACGAGCCCTGCAGTTGCATGCTGAAGCCTTCAACCTGGTGTTCTGCGTCGTATCGCCTTCGGTTGAATCGGCGATCGACCACTTGCTGCACGCGGCGCCGTAATGGTGTGAACACCGCGGCCACGGCGAGGGTGGAGGCAGCAACAGCCAGGTCACTCGACCGTGGCAGCAGCATCTGCAACCCGACGACACCAGCGGCAAATACCCCGGCGAGCAGGACGGCAACCACCGCGTAGCTCACCGTCCTCGAGACCAACTTGTCGATCTCGTAGAGGCCATGCCGGGTCACCGCGATCCCGATTGCGGCAGCTGCCCCATTGCCCCAGAGAGCGAAGACGAACACCACGGGATCGAGACCTTCGTAGCCCAACAGAGTCTCCTCGAGGAAGACGGCGGCGAGGAACAGGATCGGGAAGGCGGCGATCGCCAGGGCGAACCAGCGAAACTGCAGACGCTCCACCCCCGACGATCTTCGATAACGCATGACTATGTCGACAGCGGCGAGAATGGCGATGATCGCGAGCACGAGCCCGAGCGTCTCGATGATCGGATCGAAGAGCCATTCGGTTCCTGGTATTCCCAGCGGGTTTTCGGGCGGGGTGTCGCCCTCGATCGGGCCGGGACGCAGCGCATAGGCCGCTGCGCCCACTGTGGCGACCACCGTGAAGGCTCGGATAGGCCATCGACCGAGAATCGTCTGCGCCTTGCCGGTAGGAAAGAGGACGACGAGGGCCACTACCAGGACGGTCACCGCCAGGAACATCCAGGTGCCCAGCCATGCCGCAACCGAGGCCAGCGGGAGGTCGGTCGGGGTGGTCTCCAGCCCGTAGCGGGCGTACGCCGGCAAGAACACCGACAACCCGACTTGCAAGGTGATCCCGCAGAGGATCCAGCCGATCCGATTTCTCGGCTGTCTGGTGACAACGATGGCTCCGACCAGGCCGAATCCCACCCAAGACAGCAGCCAGAGTGCTCCCTCGAGTGGGGTCTCAGGTGTCTGGGTGGTCGAGATCGGGTCGTTGACCAGCGCGAGCACAGCCGAGCCGGCCATCGCGGCGAGTCCGACCAGCCACATGCCCCAGGCGACCCGGGACGCGGCGCGAGGATTCACGAAGACCACCCACCCATGTGCATCGGCCGAATTGTGTCCCTCCACCTTCCTCAACCAGAAACCGTCAACACGATCGCAGCCGAGCGTTCCGAGATCGTTACCCCGAATCCCCGGACAAAAAGAAAGGGCCCTCGACGGGCCCTTTCTCTCTGATTGACTCCGTTTCCTCCTAGCCAACCGGAGCAACTGGCTTGAAGTTGCCCTTGCTCTTCGTGCCGTTGATCAACTCGGTGCTCATGGCAAAGCTCAGCGTCGCGTAGGCGATCGCATCCGAGTTCTTGTCCAGGGCGAACAGGTTGACGTTGTTGAACGTGTCGCAGGCCTGGTGGTAGCACGGGTCGTACGCCACGTTGGCCTGGCCGCCCCAGAGCACGGCCTGCTCGGCCGTCTTCATCCCCTCGGCCCCGGTGAACAACCCACCGGCCGGGATCCCGAACGCGATGAACCGCCCGTAGTCGGACCGCCCATCGAAGTCGGTACCCCTCGTCGGGATGCCCTGTGACTCGAAGTACTCCAGGAACTTGTCTTCGATCACATCCGACCCGGCAGGGCCGGGCCCGGCTCCGACGCCGTCGGAGTTGTCGCCGTCGTAGACGAAAAAGCCATGGTTGGGCGAGCCCACCATGTCGAAGTTCAGGTAGAGGGCGATCTTGAAGAACTCCTCGTCGCTGAGGTTGTCCACATAGAAGGTCGATCCGACCAGACCGGCCTCCTCGGCACCCCACCAGGAGAACCTGACCGTGTTCTGCGGCTTCACATTGGCCATTTGCTCTGCTACCTCGAGGAGAGCGGCCGATCCGGAGCCGTTGTCGTTGATACCCGGACCAGCTTCGACCGAGTCGAGATGGGCACCGGCGATCACCACGTTGTCCGGGTTCTTCCCGACCTTCTCGGCGAACACATTGGTCGAGCTGGCGGGCACCCGATCCGTATCGGTGAAGAGCCTCAGCTGCAGGCCGGGTGTGGCTGCGAGCTGCTGCCCGAGCGCCTGTGTGATCCCGGTCACCCCGATGTCGAGGGTGAATGCCTGGCTCAGGGTTCCGAACAGGTCGCCCGCGATGTTGTTGTAGATCACCACAGCGACGGCCCCGGCGGCAGCCGCGTTCTCTGCCTTGCTCTGGAACGTGCAGGCCCCACGGCTGATCAGGGCGATGGTGCCCGCCGTGAATCCTGCGAAGTCCGTCGGCTCGCAACCCGGCGTGGCGTCCGTCGGCGGTGCCGGAAGCGCCGTCACTGATGCGGTCACGTCGCCGCTGCCCGAATACGACATGATGAAGTTGGGCAAATCGGTGACGGGGCCTGGCACCACTTGTTGCAGGATCGTCGGGCTCAACTCGAAGAAGTTGACGTAGTCGAAATCCTGAGTTGTCACGTTGTACCCGGCTGCCGTCATCCGCTCGACCACATAGTCGACGGATGCGACGTACCCGGGAGTGCCCGATGCCCTGGTACCGCCAGTGTCATCGGCTATGGCCTGAAACTCCGCCTGATGCTCGCGTACGCCTTCAACCTGCACACACTCGAGCAACTTGGCGAGGGTGTTGTTGGTGCGATTGGCGCACGCCGCAGGGGGCGCTGCCGTCGCCACCGGGACGGTCGCTCCGAGCAGGGCAAAGACGCTTGCCAGCACAGCAAGTCTTCTGAGAGAGCGTCTCATGTACCTCCTATCACGTTCTCCCACCCCGGTCCCAGCGCCGACCATACCCTGCGCGAGTTAGCGTGAAACGTGTGAATCCCGCCGACCTCCTCGATCACGCCTTCGGACCGCAACAATTCAGGATCTGTGTGGAAAACGTCGCCGACTTCGTCCGTGCGACCGGCGACGACCTGGCGAGGTGGGAGTTGGCCGCCCCGCCCGGGTTCATGGCAGCCGCTCTGTTCGTGGTGGCCTCTGATCTGCTGAGGCAGCTATCCGATCATTCGGTCATCCACGGGGAACAGGTCTTCAACTGGCATCGACGGCTCGGCATGGAGTCAGAACTGGACGTGTCGGGCAAGGTGAGCCGGGTGAGAGAGCGAGGTGGCGTCGACTTCGTCGGTTTCGACGTGGTGGTCACAGACGACACCGGGCCGGTGGCTGATGCATCATCGCTCTTCCTCGTCTCTCCGAAAACCCCATCGAGCGATGTCGAGGAGCGGATCGAGCCGGCTCCAGAGGACGACGGGAGCCCGGCGGAGGGGCAGCTCGGCGTCTCCCGCGCCGGGCTGGTCCGGTACGCGGCGGCGACGCGTGATTGGAACCCGATCCATTGGGATCATGACGCGGCTGTTGCGGCGGGTCTGCCGGGAGTCGTCGCTCACGGGCTGCTGCAGAGTGCCTGGGCACTGTCGGCGGCCTCGGAATTGAGATCGGGCGAGGCACCGCTTCGATCCGCCAAGGTCCGCTTCCGTAATCCGCTGCCTCCTGCGACCCCTGTCTCGGTGAGGGTCGAAGAGTCCGATGAGACGGCGGTCGTTGCGGTTGAAGGCGTTGGAGTCGAGTATGTGAATGCTCGAGTCGAGTTGTCGGAGCAGTAACCACATGGAGATGCCACGGGTCGAATCGGACAAGGAAAAAGAGCTCATCACACGAGCGCAGGCGGGCGACCGAGCCGCCTTTGGCGCACTGGTTCGTGAGCATGGCAACGAGGTCTACACCTTGGCTCGAAGACTGGTCGGGGATCCCCATCTGGCGGCAGACGTGGCCCAGGAGGCTCTGATCAGGGCCTGGCGCGCCCTGCCCAACTTCAGAGGGGATGCCGCTTTCTCCACCTGGCTGCACCGGATCACGGTCAACACCGCCTGGACCCAGCGTCGGCGCGCCCGTCGTCACAGCGGGCCGCCCCTCGACGACTTCATCGACGTGGCCGCCCCCATCGGTGCCGACCATCCCGAGGTGGCTGGCGAGGTGCTCGAGCTGCGCGGGCGGCTTCGCAAAGCCCTCGACTCATTGCCCGAGCCCCAGCGTCAGGTCGTGGTCCTTAAAGACGTTTACGACTGGTCGCACGCCGAGATCGCCGAGGCCATGGGAATCTCGGTTTCGGCGGCGAAGGTGAGGCTTCATCGCGCCCGGGCCCGCTTGGCCCGCCAGCTGGAGCAGTCGGCGTGAACATCATCTGTGAGATGGCGGCCCCGTTTGTCGCCAACAGTGCGGTCGAGGCCAGGCCAGTGACCCGCCCATTCCGGGGCCACGCCGACGAGTGTCTCAGGTGCCAGGCCCGGCATGTGGCGATGACCCGCACTGCCCGGGAGCTGGCGGCGATGTCCCAGGAGAAATTCACCGCACCTCTCGACCTCGAGTGGCGAGTGATGTCCGCCCTCGAGGGCGATCTGGCGGTTGCCCGCTCCTGGCGCACTCCCGTCGCCGTGTCGGCCGCAGTCCTCTCCATGGCCGCCGCGATCCTGATCTGGCGTCTCCGACCGCGAACCCAGAGCTAGCTCTTGGCTTGACCCAAGCTGGGTAGGGCTGCGTACCCTCAAGGCATGGCGCGACTGATCGATCTCTCCCACGTCGTCGAGGCCGGGATGGTGACCTATCCGGGATTGCCCGGGCCCACCATCACCGATCATCTGTCCCGGGCCGACTCCAAGGCGAACTACGCCCCGGGGACCGAATTCCTGATCGGTCGGATCGACATGGTCGGGAACACCGGGACCTATCTGGACACCCCCTTTCATCGATTTGACGGTGGGTCGGACCTCGCCGATTTGGCCCTGGACGATGTGGCTGATCTCCCGGGGGTCTGCATCGAGGCCACCACCTCCGATATCGGCCCGGTGGCGGTCGAAGGCGTCGATCTGGCCGGTAAGGCCGTCCTATTCGCCACCGGTTGGGATCGGCACTGGGGGACCGACACCTACGGAGATCCGAGCCACCCCTTCGTGAACGAAGAGTTGGTGGGTCGTCTGGTCGAAGGGGGTGCGGTCCTGGTCGGCATCGACTCGGTCAATATCGATGACACACGGGGTGGGGAGCGCCCCGCTCACACCGGTCTGCTCGGAGCCGGGATCCAAGTTGTCGAGCATCTCACCGGTCTGGAGAGCCTGGTGGGGAGGGAGTTCCGCTTCTTCGCCGTCCCCCCGAAGGTCAGAGGCTTCGGGACTTTCCCGGTCCGCGCCTTTGCTGTCGTCTGAGCGTTAGTGG
>JALDXM010000086.1:0-7684 GCA_032155085.1 Actinomycetota bacterium
CCGTCGGGACCAGGGCGGCGGTCAAGGCCGTCGACACCCGGGATCTCGTCGAGGCCGGTGCCGGGATCGTGCTGGCCAACACCTATCACCTGATGCTCCGGCCAGGGTCGGCAATGATCGCCCAGCGTGGCGGCTTGCACCGGTTCATGGCGTGGGATGGGCCGATCCTGACCGACTCCGGCGGCTTCCAGATCTATTCCCTGTCACCCACCATCGACGAAGAAGGGGCGAGATTCCGGTCTGTTTACGATGGGTCGAAGGTGGGGCTCACACCCGAAGAGGCGATCCGGATCCAGGAGGAGCTCGGTCCGGACATCGCCATGGCGCTCGACGTTTGTGTCGGTCTCCCCGCCCCGAGGCAGGAGGTCGAGGCGGAGATGGAGCGGACACTTCGCTGGGCCGAGCGATGCCTGTCCGCCCACACGCGGGGGGATCAGGCCCTGTTCGGCATAGTTCAGGGTGGGGTGGATCCCGATCTGAGGGCCAAGAGCGCCTCCCAGACCGCAGCCCTGGGATTCCCCGGATTCGGGATCGGTGGCCTCTCGGTCGGCGAATCGGCGGCGGAGCGGCACACGGCGCTCGAAGCGAGCTTCGCCGAGTTGCCCGACGATAAGCCCCGCTATGTGATGGGGCTCGGCGACACCGAAGGGCTTCTCGAGGCGATCGCCAGGGGGGCGGACATGTTCGATTGTGTCCTCCCCACCCGTCTCGCTCGACATGGGAAGGCCCTCACCCGGAGTGGCGACCTCAACCTGCGCAACTCGGCCTTTGAGACCGACGACCGGCCGATCGACGAGGGCTGTTCTTGCCGGACCTGTGCCACCCACAGCAGGGCTTACCTGCGGCATCTGGTGCGGGCCAAAGAGCTCTCAGCCCATCGACTGCTGACGATCCACAACCTCCGATACACCCTCGATCTGATCGCCGGTGCCGGTGACGCAATCGAGACAGGCAGGTTCTCCGAGTACCTGGCCCAGGTGGCTGAACGACGGTCGGACGGTTCGTCGTAGGGGTCCCCCGACGCCTAACCTCGCCTGGTCTGATGCACCCGATCGGGAGGACCAATTGACCCACGTCGTCCTTGCTCAGGAAGCCGCGGGCAGCCCGCTGCCCTCGCTCCTCTTCTTGGGCCTGATGGTTGCGGTGTTCTGGCTGTTCATCATCCGCCCTCAGCGACAGCGGGCCAAGGCTCAACAGGAGCTCTCGAAGACACTCAGCCCGGGCGAGGAGGTGAGGACCATCGGTGGCATACACGGCACCGTGGTCTCCGTCGACGAGGAGAGCGTCGTGCTACGAGTGGAGGAAGGCAAGATCCGGGTCTCCCGGCGCGCCATCGGCTCCCGGGCGAGCGAGGACAAGCCCGACACGGCGACTCCCTGATCCGGCCGTAGACTTCCTCGGGTGGAAAACCTCACCGCCCTGATCCGTGACATCCCTGACTTCCCCGAGCCCGGGATCATCTTCAAGGACATAACCCCGGTCCTGGCCGATCGCGCCGCCTTTGCCGAGTTGGTGGATGCGCTTGCCGAGCCGTTTCTCGAGCTTGGTGTCGACAAGGTGGCAGGGATCGAAGCCAGGGGGTTCACTCTCGCCACCCCGGTGGCCGAGCGTCTCGGAGCAGGGTTCATCCCGGTCCGCAAGCCAGGGAAACTGCCCTACGAGACGGTTCGGGAGGATTACGCCCTCGAATACGGGACCGATTCGCTCGAAATCCACACAGACGCCGCAGCTAGGGGAGAGAAGGTCCTCCTCGTTGATGACGTCATCGCCACCGGGGGAACAGCGGCTGCCGCCATTCGGTTGTTGAGAAAGATCGGCGCCGATGTGGTCGGGTTCTCGGTCTTCATCGAACTGGCCTTCCTCGATGGCGCCAAGAAGCTGGATGGTGTCCCGCTCCATGCCCTCGTCAAATACGACTGAGCAGCGCCAGACGACATTCGAAGATGTCGTCTCGGCCTTAATCGCCCATCACCCCGACGGCGACGTAGATCTCCTGCGCCGTGCCTATGACGTGGCGGCCAAGGCTCACTCCGGCCAGGTGCGAAAGACCGGGGATCCCTACATCACCCACCCACTCGCTGTGGCCCTGATGCTCGCCGAGTACGGGCTGGACGAGCCGACGCTGGCCGCAGCCCTGCTCCACGACACCGTCGAGGACACCAGCCTCACTCTCACCGATCTCTCCATGGAGTTCGGCGACGAGATCGCACGACTGATCGACGGGGTCACCAAGCTGGACCGGGTCCGTTACTCCAACCGGGAGCAGGCCCAGGCAGCCACGATCCGGAAGATGGTGGTGGCGATGGCACAAGACGTCAGGGTCCTGATCATCAAGCTCTTCGACCGTCTTCACAACCTGCGCACCGTCCACGCCCTTCGTGAAGAGAAACAGCGCCGGGTCGCCCAGGAGACGCTCGATGTTTATGCCCCGTTGGCCCACCGTCTCGGTGTCCAGGAGATCAAGCACGAGTTCGAGGATCGGTGCTTTGCCATCCTCTACCCGGGGCCCAACACGGAGATCCAGGCCAAGCTGGCCGAGCGTGCCCCGGAACGCGAGGCGTTCATCGAGAAGATGGTCGACGAGATTTCCGGCATCCTCAGTGATTCAGGGATCGAGGCTGACGTCACAGGACGTCCCAAGCACCAGTACTCGATCTACCGCAAGATGCGGGAGCAGAACCGCCCCTTCGAGGATATCCACGACCTGATCGGCATCCGCATCATCGCCTCGACGGTAAGGGACTGTTACGCCGCGCTTGGTCTGATTCACAGCCACTGGGTGCCGGTGACCGGGCGCTTCAAGGACTACATCGCCATGCCCAAGATCAATCTCTACCAGTCCCTCCACACGACAGTGATTGGGCCCGACGGCAAGCCGCTCGAGGTCCAGATCCGGACCGAAGAGATGCACCAGCGGGCGGAAGCGGGGATCGCCGCCCACTGGCGGTACAAGGAGGGTGAGGCCGGGCAGCTTCCGCGAATGGACTTCATCTCCTGGGGCGACGACGAGGACCCGGAGGAGTTCCTGGCCAATCTCAAGCTGGACCTGTACCAGGATGAGGTCTTCGTCCTGACGCCGGGGGGCGACGTCAAACCGCTGCCAGCCGGATCGACCGCAGTGGACTTCGCCTACGCCGTTCACACCGAGGTCGGCCACCGCTGCGTCGGCGCCAGGGTCAACGGGCGGCTCGTCCCGCTCTCCACCCGGTTGCAGTCGGGCGACATCATCGAGGTGATGACCTCCAAGGCTGCCGACGCCGGCCCGAGCCGGGACTGGCTCGCCTTCGTGCGCACCGGCAGGGCCAAGTCGAAAATCAGACAATGGTTCACCAAGGAGCGGAGGGATCAGGCACTCTCAGAGGGGAAGGAGAGCCTCCAGACTCTGTTCAAGCGGGAGGCTCCGGGCATATCCGCCTCGGAGAAGGAAACTCTCCTCGCCTCAATCTCCGCCGAGCTCGGCCAGAAAGACATCGAGTCGTTGCAGGTGGCGGTGGGCGAAGGGACCGTCTCGATGGACTCGGTGGCCACACGTCTCACACGGCTACTCAACCCGGAGACGGAGGACGAGTTCTTTCACCCCCGGAGGCGGCGCCCCCTCGACACCGCAGAAGTCGTCGTCGAGGGGCAGGACGACATGCTGGTCCACCTCGCCAGGTGCTGCTCTCCTGTGCCCGGCGATGCGATCGTCGGATATGTCACGGTGGGGAGGGGGGTCTCTGTGCACCGGGCAGACTGCACCAACGTGTCCTCGCTGGCCGAGCGCCGTGAGCGAACCGTGGAGGTCGCCTGGCCGGCCCGGAGCACGACAGCATTTGTGGTCTGGATCCAGGTCGAGGCCCTCGACCGCACCCGACTGCTGCGAGACGTGACCGCGGTGATCAGCGACACCGGCGGAAACATCACGGCCTCCTCCACCCATACCGGTGAGGACAGGGTGGCGATCCTGCGATATGAGGTAGAGCTCTCCGACCCGAGCCAACTGCCCAAGCTCCTTGCCGATCTGCGTGGAGTGGACGGGGTGTTCTCCGCCTTCCGCCTCGCCACCGACCCGGCCGCCTGATGCTCATCGTCGCGGTGCCGGCCTGGGTGGCCGTGACCAACGCCTACATCGTGGCCGAAGAGCCCGGAGGTCAGGCTCTGGTGATCGACGCCCCCCCGGAACCGGATCTGATCGGCGGCGTCCTGATCGAGCACAACCTCACCCTGGCTGCCGTGCTGCTCACTCACGGGCATGTCGACCACACAGGTGGGAGCGGTGAGCTGGCGAAAGGAACCGATGCCAGTGTCTACGTCCATCCCGACGACGACTTCTTGACTCTGCATCCGGTCGAGCAAGTCCGAGCGATGTTCGGCATGACCCCACCAGGGACCTACGAGGTGCCGGGGAAGCTCGAGGCCCTGGCGGACGGTGACCGCCTGAATGTGGCTGGCATCGCCATCGAGATCCGGCAGACCCCGGGTCACACGCCCGGACACTGCTGTTTCTACGTCGAGGACCAGGAGACGTTGTTCTCGGGCGACCAGTTGTTTGCCGGTTCGATCGGCAGGACCGACTTCGCCTACGGCTCCCACGAGGCGCTGATGACCTCGATGGCGGAGAAAGTGATGGTCCTGCCTGACGAGACCCGGGTCTTGCCCGGTCACGGGCCCGAGACAAGCATCGGCCAGGAGCGACGGACCAACCCGTTTCGGTTCGAGTGGGAGCACGGCTGAACCCAGAGGTCGATCATTCAGGTTCGGCCTGTGCCGATTTGAGCACCAGTGATCCCAGCACCAGCGCCACCGCTGCCGGCACAACCACCAGGCCGACACTGAAGACGAGCAACACCACCGAGAGCACGACCACACCGGTTCCGAACCACATAAGACGCGGATCCGTTCTGACCGCGCCCCATAGCCCGATCAGGCTTCCCGTGACAGGCAACAAGCCGGAGGTGTTCACCCCGCCCGACTTGTAGAAAAGGGTTGCTCCGATCAGCCATGCTGTTGCAAGCGCTGCAATCGTCACTGCGATCTTCTCAGCGTGGCTACGGCCAGATGACATCGGCGGCCTCAGGTTGCGGCTGGGCCCGCCGTGGTCGTAATCGGCGTTGTCGGATGCAACTTCGCCACTCACCCTGTCAACTGAAGCAGACCGCTCGATCCCGGGCCAGGCTCTGGACTCCGACCCGCCATTAACCTGCCTCCGCTCATGAGTTTCAGGCC
The DNA here is from genome assembly GCA_032155085.1 of Actinomycetota bacterium. Lineage (GTDB taxonomy): Bacteria > Actinomycetota > Acidimicrobiia > Spongiisociales > ZC4RG35 > JARDZU01. The sequence goes on from JALDXM010000086.1 coordinate 5,206, forward strand.
ACCCAAGGGCACCGATGACATCGGCGCGCCCGAATCGAACCGATGGCGTGACGTCCTTCGTGAGTGGGACACATGGGCAGACAGGTTCGGGTACCCCCTGGTCATGACACCGGTGTTCGAGTCGACCGACCTCTTCGAACGGGGTGTCGGCGAGGACACCGAGGTGGTCACGAAGCAGATGTACACGTTCACCGATCGAGGAGGGAGGTCGCTCACCCTGCGACCCGAGGGCACCGCCGGGGTGGTGCGCGCCTTTCTCGACTCGGGGGCGAAGGGCGCATGGAAGGGCGCCTACTCCGGGCCCATGTTCCGCCACGAGAGGCCTCAGGCGGGCCGAAGACGCCAGTTCTGGCAGGTCGGTGTCGAGTATCTCGATGTGGAGGGCCCGGCCGCCGACGCCGAAGTCATCGAGCTGGGCTTTCGTTTCCTGAACGCGGTCGGGGTGCCCGGTCTAGAGGTGCTGCTGAACTCCTTGGGTGATGCAGTCTGCCGCCCCGATTACGTGGCAACGCTGAGGTCTTACCTGGAGGAGAAGCGGGACTCGCTCTGTGAGGATTCGATCTCACTGATCGATGTCAACCCCCTCCGTGTCCTCGATTGCAGGGTTTGTGCCCCGGTCCTGGCCGACGCCCCGGCCATGAAGGATCATCTGTGCGAGCCCTGCGCCGACCACTACGCGCTGGTGAAGAAGTCACTGGAGGGACTGGGCATCCCTTACGTCGAGGATGCCCGTCTGGTCCGAGGGCTGGATTACTACACCCGGACGGCGTTCGAGTACATCGCCACAGATCTCGAGGCCGCGCAGAATGCTGTGGGTGGCGGTGGCCGCTACGACGGGCTGGCCGAGTCGATCGGAGGGAGACGGGCTCCCGGGGTTGGTTTCGCACTCGGAGTGGACCGAATCGTCCTGGCCTCCGGGAGAGAGCCCGGATCACATGTCGACGTCTACCTGGTCTCAGAGGCCGGCCCGGAAGATGCGCTTGCAGCCGCCTCAACCCTTCGTCTGGCTGGTCTCCGGGTCGACTTCGACACCGAGGGACGGCGGGTAGAGGCCCAGTTCAAATCGGCTGGCCGCATCGAGGCGCCGGCGGTTGTCGTTCTGAAGTCTCAAGGTGCCGAGGTCGACGTCCGCATCGGTGACGAGAGGGCTCAAATGCCGCTGGCATCGGTGCCCGAATGGCTGAGGGACCGGCTGTGACCCGAGCCCCTGCCGGATCGATTCGGCCGTCGCAGATCGGAGATACCGTGACCGTCTCCGGATGGGTGCAGCGTCGCCGGGATCACGGCGGGATCGCCTTCGTCGACATACGTGACGCGTCGGGGGTGGTCCAGGTGGTGGCCGACCCCGAGGCTCACGAGGCAGTGGCCGACCTCAAGATGGAGTACTGCATCTCCGTCACTGGCGTGGTCCGCGCCCGCCCCGAAGGGACCGTGAACCCGGACCTGCCCACTGGGGAGATCGAGATCGGGGTCGATGCCCTAGTTGTGCTCTCCCCGGCGGACACCTTGCCGTTCATGATCGACGACCGGGTGGAGATCGATGAGAGAGCCCGCCTCCGTCATCGTTATCTCGATCTGAGGCGCCCGAGGATGGCCGCCAACTTGCGTGCCAGGTCTCGGGCGACCGCTGCCATCCGGCGGACGCTCGATGCTCAGGGCTTTCTCGAGGTGGAGACCCCGACCCTGATCAACAGCACGCCCGAGGGCGCCCGTGACATGCTCGTCCCGTCCCGTCTCCGTGAGGGTGAGTTCTACGCCCTGCCCCAGTCGCCACAGCTCTTCAAGCAGCTGCTGATGGTCGCCGGCGTCGAGCGCTACTTCCAGATCGCCCGCTGCTACCGGGACGAGGACTTCCGGGCCGACCGTCAACTGGAGTTCACCCAGCTCGATCTGGAAGGATCGTTTTGGGACAGGGACGACGTTCTCGATGCCATCGAGAGCGTGCTGGTCGCCGTGGCCAAGGAGCTTCGGGACGTCGACATTCCTCGTCCTTTTCTCCGACTCACCTGGCAGGAGAGCATGGACCGGTTTGGGACGGACAAGCCGGACCTCAGGATCGACGCGGAGATCGTCGACCTCACCGACCTGCTCGCATCGTCCGGGTTCGGCGTCTTCAAGGACGCCGTCGCCGCCGGTGGGACTGTGCGTGGGATCGACGTCGGACCGATCGAGTGGTCGCGGGCGCGGGCCGACGCGCTCACCGAGCGCGCCAAGGAGCTGGGGGCCAAGGGTTTGGTGTGGATGGTCGTCGAGGAGGATGGATCGCTCCGGTCGCCGGTGGCCAAGTTCCTCGACGAGAGTGAGCTCGAGGGCATCAAGAACGCCATCGGCGCCGGCCCCGGCGACGTCATCCTCATCGCCGCCGATCGGTGGAAGCTGGCGGTCGAGGTCTTGGGAACGCTTCGCAACGACGTTCTTCGGCCTGCCGGACACGATGATCTGGCCTTTCTCTGGGTGATCGATTTCCCTCTGTTCGAGG
>JALDXM010000087.1:0-7665 GCA_032155085.1 Actinomycetota bacterium
GCGTACATCACCGCCACCCGATCGCAGATCTCTTTCACCAGGGAGAGGTCGTGGCTGATGTAGAGCACAGATGTCTCGAGTCGGGACTGGAGCTCGGATATCAGCTCGAGGATTCGGGCCTGAATGGTGACGTCGAGGGCCGTGGTTGGCTCGTCGGCGATGAGGAGGTCCGGGTTGCAGGCGAGGGCCTGAGCGATCAAGACTCGCTGTTTCATCCCCCCGGACAGCTCATGGGGGTAGCTGTCCATGATCTTGCGGGGATTGGCGATCTGAGTCTCGGTGAGGGCAGCTGCGACCAGGTCGTCGACGACGGCCCTCATCTTCGCCGCCTTCTTTCGAAGCGGTGGGAACTTGAGCAGGAAGCGCTCGAAGCCGGTTGTCTGCTGCTTGGCCGCCCGGCGGATCAGCCGTGGCATATCCGGGCCTAGCGCCTCCAGGATCTCCTTGGACCGGTGCTGGTAATAGACCTCGGCGACCTGGCTTCGGATCGACAGCGCCGGGTTGAGCGCCTTGCCCGGGTCCTGGAAGATCATCGCGATGCGATCGCCGCGGATCTTCAGCATGTCCTTGTCCGACACCTGAAGGAGATCGATGGAGTCCTCGTTGGCCTGTCTTGCCTCGCTCGACCAGAAATCGATCTCGCCTCCGGCATAGATGCCCGGTGGGCTGGGCACGAGCCTGATGAACGAACGGGCAGTCACGCTTTTGCCACAGCCGGTCTCGCCGACCAACCCGAGTGTCTCACCGTCCCTTATGTCGAAGGAGACCCCGTCGACGGCATGGACCACGCCGGCCTTCGATTCGAAATAGACCTTGAGGTCCCGCACCGCTGCCACCAGAGGCTGGGTCGCTTGCACTTGAGTCGTGCTCGCTTCGGCGGTCATCGCGGTCGCCCGTGCCCGCGACCCATCCCTACCCGATCGCTCCGGCTTCTGTTCACGATGGCCAGTATGTCTCCCTCCGGCCGGTCCGCGGGCCCGTCATCTCGTGCTCTTCACCCCGGCTTCGCAATCGATTGCTGGACTGGTCTTGCACGATATATGCCCACCCAATATCACGCAACAGACGGGCATCATCACCGTTTCAGATGCCGGTCCAGGTACTCGATGATGCCGTCGATCGCCGCGTCCTGAACTTCGTCGACCACATAGTCGCCATCCGGTCCACGCTCCGGATAGATGTAGCCGTGGACCGGGTGGTCCCACGAGACCCACTCGACGTCCTTGCCCTCCTCGTTCAGAAGGTCGTAGGTAGAGCGGAATATCCCCTGGAGGTGGTCGTCTTCCCGGCCCATGACCAGGATCGGGGTGTTGATGGTGGAGATCCTCTCCCGGGCCTTCGTCTCGTCGATGCGGGACCTCACCTTCTCCACGTCGGTCATCTGCATCTCCTCGATGTTGCGAAGCCCGGTGTCGGGATCCACGAAGGCGGTGTTGTCCGGGGTGAGGGAGAGGAACTCGTGTGAGGCAGGCTCCGAGGCGACCGCCACTGCCACACCGTCGTAGTCGGAGGTCAGCTTGAGGACCATCTCCCCGCCGTGGCTCATGCCGATGAGGGCGACCCGGTCGGGATCGATGTCGGGCCGCGTCTTGAGGAACTCGACCACTGCGATCTCATCCTCGTACTCGAGCGGGGCGCGATTGAACAGCTCACGGCCCTGACGCCCGCCCCTGATCAGCGGGCCGCCCAGGTCGTATCCGAGCTCCACCTCGGTCCGATAGCGCAGCCAGGCGCAGGCGTAACCGGCCTCGAGCAATCTCTCCATGATGTAACCGCGGTCGGCCACGGCCTGACGCACCCAGGGCATCCCGCCACCACCGTTGCCCGAGGCGAGCAGGACCACCGGATGGGGCCCGTCGCCCTCCGGGACACGGAGCCCGACGGCCGTGTACAAGCCATCCCAGGTCTCCACATACATCAGTTGAACAGGCACTTCGGACCCGGGCACAGGCTCGGTGATCGTGATCTGTTCTGCTTCGATGGTCATCTCTCCTCCTGGTGGCCGCTTTAGTGGCCTGTCCCGACCATACCGACTCGGCTGGCATGCTTGGGACGATGTGCGAGCGCGTCTTTCGACAGTGATGACGGCGCTGGCGGCGATCGCCGGCGCCTGGGTGCTGCTGATCACGGTCCTCTGGCTCGCCCAACGCCAGATCATCTACCTGCCCGACCGCAGCGTTGGTTCGGTTCCGGATGACGTGACGGTGCAGACAGTCGACACTCCGGATGGGATCACCCATCATGTCTGGCTGGTGCCTGCCGACGGTGAACCGTTGGCTCGGGTCGTCGTGTTCAACGGCAATGCGGGCAACAAGGCACATCGTCTCGACCTGGCCAGGAACCTGGCGGCGCACGGCATGGAGGTCGCACTCTTCGACTACCGGGGTTATGGGGACACAGAAGGCAACCCCAACGAGGAGGGGCTCGTCACCGATGCCGAAGCCGTCGCCGAGATGGTCTTCGATCCCTCGCTGCCGGTGGTCTACTTCGGAGAGTCTCTCGGCGCCGGCGTTGCCACGGCCTTGGCGACTCGGCGGTCACCCGATGCCCTCGTCCTTCGCTCACCGTTCACCTCCCTGGCTGACATGGCCCGTGCCCACTACCCCTTCGTCCCTCCGTTCCTGGTCAGGGATCGATATCCGGTCGAGGACCAGGTCGCGACCACGGAAACCCCGCTCCTCGTGCTGCTCGGCACCGCTGACTCGATCGTGCCGCCAGAACAGAGCCGACGGGTGTTCGAAGCCGCAGCAGGGCACAAGGGCCTGGTCGAGATGGAGGGCCTGAATCACAACGATCCCGGCCTCACCTCCAGCCCTGAGCTGGTCGCCGAGGCGCTCAGATTCCTCGGCGAGGCCGGTGTCTTGGGCTAGGCCGGATCGTCTTTAGTTGGCCGGTGTAGGGAGATCGCCGACCGCGGTGCGGAGGTCGTGGTCAGTGAATGGCTTGACCACCCAGGCATCGGCGCCGGCTCGCTTGGCCAGGAACCCATCCACGGTGCGGTCGAGCAGGATCACCAGACGCGGCACTTTTTCTGGAGCGACAGTCGCCCTTATGTCCCGCACTACTGCCATGCCGCCCATGTTCCTCACCTGGAGATCGACGATGACCACGTCGGGCCGGGTCTCCTCCACCTTGGCTGCCGCATTGACCGGGTTGTCGTGGACATAGATGCGCCAGTCGCCCCGGGTCAACGCCTGGACGTCGTTGACCACCCAGGTTGTGTCGGCGATGAGTAAGGCCGATGGCATCCGGCGGCACACTAGTTGGCCATCCAGGCCCGGCTTCTTGGAGCCGACCGCCTCCTAACCTCGCCTTCGTGCGTCGAACCATCCTGCTGATCGGCCTGTTGTTAGGGGCCGCCGCCTGTTCCGACGAGACGACCGCGGAGCCCGGCATCGATGTCATCGACATCAGCGGCCCGCTCGATGCCTCGGCGCTCGACTTCATCAACCGGTCGATCTTGGACGCCGCCGAGAGGAGCCAGGAGTTGGCCGTCATTCAGGTCGACTCGCCGGCTGTGCTCGATGGCGAGGCCCTGGCCCGGCTCGAGCAAACCCTGGAGGCCCCCGCTTTGCCCGTGGCGGCATGGGTCGGCCCGGCTCCGGCTGTGGCCAACGGGGGAATCGGGCAGATCGTCCTCGACACGGAGCATGCATCGATCTCCGCCGGATCCAGCATGGACCTCATGCCCACCATTGCCGGCGAGCCGATGGAGATGGGAGCCCCGATGACGGCGGAAGAGAGCGGTTTGGCGCTCAATCCATCGATCCGGCAGTACCTCCAGAGCCTCGACGGCGCCACCTTCACCACCGCCGACGGCCCGGTGACCGTCGAGACGTTGAAGCCGTTCGAGGACGGGGTGACTTTGAAGACTGTGACCTTCCGCCAGCCCGACATCGGCACCAGGTTCTGGCGTCTGGCAGCCACCCCGGAGGCAGCCTTCTTCTTCCTCGTGGTGGGCCTGACCATCGCATCATTCGAGTTCTTCGCCATCGGACCAGGCGTGGCCGCCGGTGTCGCCGCCATCTCCCTGCTCCTGGCGGGTTGGGGCATCGTGAATCTCCCGGTGAAGCCGTGGGCTCTTGGTCTCGCCATCCTGGGGTGGATGCTGCTCACCGCGGCCTATCAGAAGGGTGGTGTCCTGGTCCTGACCCTGCTTGGCGCGGTGATGCTGCAGGTGGCGGGCTCCTTCTATGTGGACGGCTCCGGTCAGATCGACCCGCGCTGGTACCTGGTCCTGCCATCGGTCCTGGCTGTCCTCTTCTTCTTCTTGCTCGCGATGCCGACGGTGCAGCGGGCTCGATTCTCAACCCGCACCATCGGCCGGGAGGGGCTCATCGGGGAGACCGGGGTGGCGTTGGACGGGTTCGACCCCGACGGGATGGTCGAGGTCAACGGCGCACGGTGGCGGGCGACCGCCCATCGTGAGGCAGGCCTGGTAGCGGGCACGGCGATAAAGGTGGCGGGTGTCGACGGGATGTTCCTCGAGGTAGAGCCCGATGAACGGACCGCGAAAACTGATTCATGATTCACCATTTTCTTCCTTGCCGCCGGCCATCCCTCTGAGTAGGTTCGCGCCGGTTGTCGCCAGACAAGGGAGGAGTCATTTGTCCGGACCGGACGATTGGCAGCTGGACGCCCTCTGTAGAGGGAACCACGCCTACCTCTTCTTTCCGCCTTCGACATTCGAGCGCAAAGAGGAGCGGGAGCGCAGAGAGATGAAGGCGAAAGCGATCTGTGGAGTTTGCCCGGTGCGGGTCCCCTGCACCTCACATGCCCTTCAGATCAGGGAGCCTTTCGGAATCTGGGGAGGTCTCACCGAGATAGAGAGAAGGAGCATGCCCCTGGTCGGTTGACCAGCGGCAAAGAGAATCGGGCTCACCGAAGGTGGCGCTCATCGCCCCGCCTGACGGTGAGCCCTTCTCTATCTGCCCACTCGAGGATGGGCACCGCGTATTTCCTCGACAGACCGGTCTGATCCCGGAACTGGGCCACGGTGAACGGTGATTCCATCGCACCCAGATGGCTCTTGATCTCCTCGATCTGCCCTGGGAGAAAGACGAGCTCATCGGAGATCCGGATCACACGTCCTTCCCGGGCCATGCGATGCAGGAGCTCGCGGTCCATCCCCAGATCGTCGGCGGCAGGCACCGCCAGCCCTTCCTTCAGCCGGTTTTCGGCCTTCCCCCAAGCCGCCTCGGCCTCCAGATCGAGGGAGGGGCGGTGCCGGATGGAGGTCACATCTGGCCCGTTCCGTTCCAACAGACTGCTCTCCTCTACGACCAGGACGGCCAGCTCCGGCGTCGACCCGAGGCTTGTGGCCAGAGTGGCCAGGGGCATGCCTGGTCGAAGTGGATGCTCTTCAAGATGCTCCGCGACCAGGCGCTCGGCCTCTTCTTTGAGCTCCTCGAACCGCGTCTTGGTGACCGCGATGCCACCGGCGATGGTCGCATTCAACGGGTGCCCCCCGCCGCTGTGAGAGGCGAGACGATCCACTTCGTCGGCGCCGCGGATCTCGAGCAATGTGGTGGCTATCTCGTCGCGGTCCGCGCCCGGATCGATCATTCGGGCCGAGCTCAATGCCCCGGCCGGTCTTCCGGGGGCGGGGTCGAGCACCACTCCTCCGGCCACCACCTGTCTTCGGCCCGATTCCCTGACGATGAATCGGTCGCCGGTCCGTATCGGAAGTGGGGCGGCCAGTTGGATCAAGGCACGGTCATCTTCGATCCGTTTGATGATGGCCGCATGCGCCCCGCTGCCGAGGTGGACCTGGAATGCGCCTTTTGTTGTCAGCTCGTCCACATAGCGAGCAGTGCGAAAGGACGCCGTGTACCTGGCGGACAGATCCCATTGGCCGGGCAGACCGAGCATTGTTCCCCGGACGGCCTCGGCACGCTCGATCCCGGCCAGATTCACCGCCAGCCTCCTGCCGGGCAAAGCACTCTCGAGGACGGTCTCATGACTCTGGAGACCCCTTGCCCGGCCCCTCCGTCGAGCAGGCAGGAGCTCGACCTCGTCGCCGACGCGCAATGGGCCGTCGATGAGTGTCCCGGTCACCACCGTCCCCGAGCCCGACACCGAGAAGGAGCGGTCGATCCAAAGACGGGGCCGGTCACCGTCGGTCCCGACCGCACCGGCGAGCGTGGCCAAAGCTGTACGCAGGTCATCCAGACCCTGGCCGCTGTGAGCCGACACCGGGATGATTTGCACCGCTTCCAGCCTCGTCCCCGCCAGGCGATCGGTGATGTCCAGCGCTACGAGGGCTGCGGTCTCCTCGTCCACGGCGTCGATCTTGGTCAGAGCGACGACGCCGGATTCGATCCCGAGCAGGTCGAGCACGGCGAGATGCTCCTCGGACTGTGGCTTCCAGCCCTCGTCGGCAGCGACAACCAACAGGGCGATGTCGATCGCCTCGATCCCGGCCAGCATGTTCTTGAGGAATCGCTCGTGACCGGGGACATCGACGAAAGAAACCTCTCCGGCCGACCCGAGGTTGGTCCAGGCAAACCCGAGGTCGATGGTGAGGCCACGTCGCTTCTCCTCCGCCCATCGGTCCGGGTCACGGCCGGTCAGTGCCTCGACAAGCGTCGACTTGCCGTGGTCGACATGGCCCGCGGTGCCGATCAGCGGCAAGCAGCCACCGTTTCGGCGATCGCGTCGTCGTCACTGTCGGATACGGCCCTGAGGTCGAGGACCAGATCCTTCTCGTGACGTCGGGCCAGGACGGGTTGAGCTGCCGAGAGGAGACGGCTGTGCAGATGGTCTTCCCCTTCCAGGACGATCTGTGGTGTGGGAAGGCCCACTCCGGGGAGGCTTCCTGCCCCCATCACCGACGTTCCGGCCCGAACTTCGGCACCAAGCCTCCTTGCCAGTGCTTCCACCCTGGGACCGAGGTCGGCATCGGTGGCCATCGCCATTCGCCACAACGGAATCCGGCGGCCATCGCCATCGGCGTAGGCCTCCAAAGTGGCGGCCAGGGCGGCATCGGTCATCGCATCCGTGCGGAGTGCTCGGGCCAGCGGGTGGCTCCGTAGCCGTGAAACGAGATCAGACCTGCCGACGATGATCCCGGCCTGCGGGCCCCCGACGAGCTTATCCCCGCTGAAGGTCACCAACCCTGCCCCCGCGTCGATTGACTGGCGTGCCCCGGGCTCTCCCGCCAGCCATTCGGGTGGTGCCGTCCCCAGCCACGGGACATCCTCGTCCAGGAGGCCCGAACCGAGGTCGTGGATCAACGGCACCTCGCGCTCTCCCGCCAGGGCGGCCAAATCGAACACCGAGACCGAGGCAACGAATCCTTCTGTGCGGTAGTTGGACGGGTGAACCTTGAGCACGGCACCGCAGTCGTGGATCTGGAGGGCGGTTGCGTAATCACCGAGACGAGTCCGATTCGTGGTCCCGACCTCGATCAGCCTTGCCCCGCCCGATTCCATCACCAGTGGCAGGCGAAACGACCCCCCGATCTCGATCAGCTCACCTCGGGCCACCGGCACGGCCCGGCCCGACGAGGTGACAGCCAGCGCCAGCAGCACCGCGGCGGCGTTGTTGTTGACCACGGTGGCGGCCTGTGCGCCGGTCAGCGTGGTGAGCAGCTCTTCGACCACCGAGTCGCGATCGCCGCGCCCGCCCGTCGCACGTGGTCGTGGGCTCGGGCTACGGCTCGCG
>JALDXM010000088.1:0-7628 GCA_032155085.1 Actinomycetota bacterium
GATATGAAGTCAGGGCGTGAAGGACGTTCCCGGTCCCGATGACCACGATCTGCTCTCCTGCCCGGCTCACCCCCGTCACCTCGGGCAACGCGGCTAGCTCTCCATCCTCGACTGGCGCCGACGGCCGGAATCTGATCCGTTGCTCATCGTCGGCTGTGGCGATCAGCCCCGCCGGGGTGTCCAGCGCCACAAGTCGACCCGAGTCGATCAGGGCCACATGGTCGGCAAGGCGCTCTGCCTCCTCCATGAAGTGAGTGACCAGGAGGATGGTGACGCCACTGCCCCGAAGCTCTTCGATCACAGCCCAGATGTCCCGCCGGGCCTGGGGGTCCAGACCTGTGGTGAGCTCATCGAGAATGGCGATCTCAGGCCTGCCGACCAAGGCGAGCGCGATGGATAGACGCTGCTTTTGACCGCCGGAAAGCTTGGCGTACTGCGTGTTGCGTTTGTCGGCCAGTCCCAGCCTCTCCAATAGCTCGGACCAATCGGCGGGCGTTTCGTAGAAGCTGGCGTAGAGATCGACCGCCTCCCAGACCTCGATGCGGTCCGGCATCTGACTCTCCTGGAGCTGGATGCCGACCTTCCTCCTCATCTCGGCCACGTCTTTGCCCGGGTCGAGGCCGAGGACACTGATGCGTCCCGCATCCGGTCGACGGAGACCGGCGATCGACTCGACGGTGGTCGTCTTGCCCGCTCCGTTGGGCCCGAGGATGGCGAAGATCTCACCTTTCTCGACCTCGAACGACACGCCGTCCACTACGGGGACACCGTCGTATCGCTTGACCAGATTCTCGACTTCGATCACTGACATCTGTTCCTCCATCAGCTTGTCTATGGCCACGATGCCGCCCCCGTCCTCGGCGCACATCGCCCCAACGGCCAGGATCGGAGATACCAAGGTGTGATCTACAGGTCAGCCGATCGGTTGATGGCCATCGCCCGCTGGCGTCCCTGACCTCGATCGGGGGAAGTCGGGGGTCTTCCCCCATTACGCCCGGGCTTTCAAACCAGGACCATTTGTGAGTGGACCAGGTCACCACCCCTCGTCACGAAGCCGCCCCCTCCGACCCGTCTGCCCGGAGCGCCGTCACCAGGATCGTTGGCCTCGTCATCTTGGGTGCACTCGTCGTTTCGGCACTCTTCTGGGACGAGATCGGTCAATGGTGGGAGCGTCTGTCATTTGCCTTCGGATCACCAGAGGAGTTCAGGTCATGGGTCGAGGGTTATGGCGCCCTGGGCCCTATCGCCTATCTGCTGGCTCAGGCCGCACAGGTCGTGGTGGTGCCGGTGCCGGGGACGCTGTTCCCGCCCGTGGGCGCCCTGGCCTTCGGCCCGTGGTCCGCCCTGGGTCTGAGCATCGTCGGGCTGGCGTTGGGATCGGCTCTGGTGTTCTTGATTGCCCGGCGCTGGGGTCGGCCCCTGGCGGTGAGAATGGTTGGCGCCGAGCGGCTCCTCAGATACGAGAACGTCATCGCAGCGGGAGGCGGTCTTTTGCTCTGGCTGGTGTTCCTCCTGCCTCTCCTGCCTGATGACGCGGTTTGCGCTCTGGCCGGCCTTTCCGCCATCTCCTTCCGGCGCTTCATGGTGATTGCTGTGATCGGGCGTCTTCCCGCAGTCGCCGCCGGTGTCTTCGGCATGGCCGGTCTCGAGGGGGCGCCGGCCTGGGTGTGGGCCGCGGCAGCATTGGGCTTCGTTCTGATGGTCTGGGCCGGCGCCAAGTACGGCCCGGCGCTGGAACGGCGTCTGGTCGGGAGACTGAGCCGTAACGATCGCGTGACGTCCGGCGAGTAGAAATGACCTGTGATCACGCGAATCGCCCTTTTCGGGCTGATCGTCGCGGCCGGCATCGCCGTTTCGATCGGTCCTGCCCTGACCCAACCGGATCGGGTCGACGATGGGATCCTTTCGCTGATCGGGTTCTCTATCTACGCAGCCATCGGGGGGCTGATCGTCTTCCGACGGGATGGCCATCTCACCGGGTGGCTGCTGGCGTTGACGGGACTCTCGGTGATCACTGCCAGCGAGTTGAAGTACTTCCCGGGCATGTCCACGTTCGGTGCCGCCTGGTACGGCAGCGGTGGCTGGGGGATCGTGTTCGGCCTCTTCGCGGCCCTCACCCTTACCTTCCCGTCGGGACATCCGCCCGAGGGCGACGGCTTCTATCCCCGTCTGGGTCGCTTTGCTCTCTGGTCGCTTCCCATCCTGGTCTTGGCCACGTTCTTCACCGAGCAACTGGGTGGTCCTGAGGGTGAAAGCAACATCCCCAACCGGCTCGGGTTCATCCCGGAGCAACTCGGAGATGTTGCTCTGATATCCATCGTGCTCGTCATCCTCGGTGGTGCCATCTCGCTCGTCATCAGACGACGTGGTGCAACGGGAGTGGAGCGGGCCCAGCTCACCTGGGTGGTGTTCGGGTTGGTGACATTCGTCACGGCCGTGCTCGCGACCTTCAGCTACATCTCCATCTCGATCGCCATGGGTGCCGGGGACCCGGGGGACCCCGCGTGGGCCCCGGTCTATCTCCTGATGATCTTGTTCCCCCTCACCTTTGGCATCGCAATCCTCCGCTATCGGTTGTACGACATCGATCGGATCGTCTCCAGGACGGTCAGCTACGCAGCCCTGGCGGGTCTGCTTGCCGCGACCTACTTCGCTGTGGTCACGGTGCTCACGTCGCAGCTTCCAGGCGGCAATGAGCTGGCCGTGGCCGCGTCCACGCTCCTCGTGGCAGCCTTGTTCAACCCGTTGCGAATCCGTCTCCAACTGTGGGTCGATCGCAGGTTCAACCGGGCCCGCTATGACGCACAGCAGGTCGCGGATCGCTTCGCCCGGGACCTACAGGACGACCTCGGCCAGGGGGGACTCGTCACTGACCTGCTCGGCGTCGTATCGGACACGATGCAACCCTCGGTGCTGTCGGTCTGGGTCAGATCGGAGACCGATCCGATCAAGTGACTACTCCTCTTCGACTGCGTCGTCCGTGTGGAGGACGAGAACCATGTCGCCGAGCAAGAGGAGGGTCTCGATGCGAGCGGTGCCGGCGGCCAGGAGGGCCTGGTGGAATCTGGCTTCGAGGTCCATCAACTCGGGTGGGCCGGCCATTCGAGTCAAGGCGGCCGGTCCGAGCTCGATGCCGTCCTCGTCGTGGGTGTAGGACCCGCTGAATCGATTGACTCCGACCTGCCCACTGACCCGGCCATCCTCGAATCGGACCTTACGTGGTGCGTTCTCATCGACAGGCTCCCCGGCGATCTCGACCAGTAGCCAGCCGCCGTTCAGCTGATCGGATTCCATCTGGGGAGCGTACCGGTGGAAAGCTGCCGGGTAGCCTCGCCGCCTTCATGGCGATCATCTCACGAGGCTTCACGGGGCGTCGCCCCGAGGTGGATCCCGACCGGCTCCCACCCGGCCAGTACGTCACCCGCGACTTCCCGGTCCTGTCTGCTGGGCCCACCCCCCGAATCGATCTGGACCAGTGGACATTCGAGGTCACCGGTCTCGTCAGTGAGCCCCGGTCCTGGACCTGGGAGTCGTTCAATGCCCTCCCAATGGAGACAGTGACGAAGGACATCCACTGTGTGACCAAGTGGTCCAAGTTCGACACGGTCTGGACGGGCGTGTCCCTCGACGTGCTCCTCGAGGGTGTCGAGACCGCCGCCACCCATCTCATGGCCAGCAGTTACGGCGGCTACACGACCAATCTCCCCCTGGCCGACGTCATGGGCGGCCGGGCCTGGGTCGCGATCGGCTACGACGATCAGCCTCTTCCGCCCGAGCACGGAGGGCCGGCTCGGCTTCTCGTCCCCCACCTGTATTTCTGGAAGAGCGCCAAGTGGGTGCGCGGCCTCGAGTTGATGGCTGGGGACAAGCGAGGGTTCTGGGAGCGAAACGGCTACCACGACTACGGGGACCCTTGGCGGGAACAGCGTTACTGGGGTGATTGACCATGCCTGACCCAGATGTCCGTTCCCTGATCGACGACCCTGCCGTCGAATCCGTCGAGATCAAGCTCACCGTTCGAGCCGATCAGGAGCAGATGGTCCACTCCGCCTTGGAGCGTGAGGATGTCGAACCGGAGAAACGCCAGGTCTACTTCTTCGACACCGACAACCTCGACCTCTACGAGTCGGGTCTGGTGCTAAGGGCGCGCAAGGTCCAGGACGACACCGACAACACGACCGTAAAGCTGCGCCCGGTGGTTCCGGCGGACATCGGGGAACGCTGGAAGCGTCTCGCCGAGTTCAGCATCGAGATGGACGCGATGGGGGAGAAGCTGGTCTGCTCGGCCAAGCTCGACTCCGAACAGGAGGGTGGTGAGATCGACTCGGTCATGGAAGGCAAGACAGACCAGCGAAAGCTGTTCACCTCCGACCAGGAAGAGTTGATCCGCGAGTTCGGACCAGGCGGTGTCGACTGGGACCAGATCCATCCGCTTGGCCCCGTCGATACGAGGAAGTACGAGCTCGAGATGGACGAGCTCGACCACGAGGTGACGGTCGAGATCTGGGTGCTCCCGGACGGCTCCGATCTGGTCGAGCTGTCGATCAAGGTGGCACCCGACGAGGCAGAGGATGCCGGGCGCGATCTACGCGAGTTCCTCACCAGCCAGGGCTTCGACGTCGGTGGGGATCAGCAGACCAAGACCCGGGCCGCGCTCAACTTCTTCAGCGGCCGAGCGGGCTGACCCGAGGGGCGCAGGTGGACTGGCTGGCGGCAAAGGTGGTCGACACCAGAGTGGAGACCCACCGGGTGAAGAGCATCGTTTTCGAGTGCCCGATGTGGGAAGGTCACATGCCGGGGCAGCACGTCGACATCAGGCTCACGGCCGAGGATGGCTACCAGGCACAGCGCAGCTACTCGATTGCGTCGGCGCCCGAGGACGACCATCTGGTCCTCACCATCGAGCGTCTTCAAGACGGTGAGGTCTCGCCCTATCTCGTCGATGTGATCGAACCAGGGGATGAGCTCGAGATGAGGGGCCCGATCGGTCTCTATTTTGTCTGGGAGGCACGGATGAACGAGCCGTTGCTGATGGTCGCCGGAGGATCCGGCGTGGTCCCCTTCCGGGCGATATTGCGGCACCGCCAGGCCCTGGGAGGCACGGCCCCCACGCGACTCCTCTATTCGGCGCGGACCATTGGTGACGTGATCTACCGCGACGAGCTCGACGAGCTCGGCGCGTCCGACGGTGTGGATGTCGTCCTGACCTTGACTCGGGAGCAGCCCACGGGTTGGGAGGGCTACGGCCGACGCGTCGATGCCTCGATCCTGGAGGAAGTCGCCTGGAGCCCGGACGAGAGCCCACGCGTCTTCGTATGCGGGCCGACCTCGTTCGTGGAGCGGGTGGCCGACACGCTGGTGGACCTCGGTCACCGTCCGGGGTCGATCCGCACCGAGCGGTTCGGCCCCACCGGCTGAGTCTCAGCCGGCCCTGGTTACGATCCGGGCGTGACCACCGAGTCCCCTCACAGCATCCGCTACCGGGAGTACGCCGAGGCGATCTGGGAGATCGAGGAGGCCGGGATCCCGGTCATTCAGGCTCGTGTCGCCGATTGGCTTGGGGTGAGCCGAGCCAGTGTCTCCGAAATGGTCCGGCGGATGGCCGACGACGGACTGGTCAGCAACACCGATCACATCGAGCTCACCGACGACGGCCGTCATCTCGCTTCGGTCATCGTCCGACGTCACCGTCTCGCAGAGCGCTTTCTCAGTGACGTGCTCAAGCTCCCCTGGGACAAGGTGCACGCCGAGGCAGAGGTCTGGGAGACGACCATCTCCGACCAGGTCGAGGAGGCGATGTGGGCGGTCCTGGAGGATCCGCGGACCTGCCCTCACGGCAACCCCATCCCGGGGGCGGGCTACCAGCCGCCGAAGATGAAGCCGGTGAGCCAATTGGAGCCCGGCGAGTCCATGCGTCTCGAGCGGATCTCGGAGGAGCTCGAGCTCGACGCCGACATGATGAAATACCTCGATGACAGCGGGCTACGACCCGACGCCAGGGTGGAGCTGGTCCAGCGTGACCCGCATGGCGCTCTGACCCTGCGGGTCAACGGGAACCCGGTCGACCTCGGTGACTTCGCCGCCGACCGCCTGTTCGTCTCGGACTTGGTCCCGGCCTGATCCAGAGCCCTCGTCAGCTCTCCCAGTCGAACACCAACTCCGGTGGCGCGCGGTGGGGTGGCGTTTGGACCATGTCGATCCCGTTGACGTCCTGGACGAATCCCAGCCACCACCGGTCGTAGGCCGATGCCGTGTCCCATTGCCGCTGCCGCATACGGGCCAGGCCATCAGACGAGATGTCGTACACGCTGACTCCCAGGTCCCCTTTGTGCCCGTGGTTGATCCAGAAGGCGTGACGGGCCACTTCGAAGGACCGGTTCAAACCGGCGTACTCCTCGAGGTGTGGCTCCAATTCCCCGGCCAGGCCCCGGTATCTGTCGGTCTTGCCGGCCTCGAGGGGGACGGCGCTGGCGAACAACATTGACTGCCTTTCGTCGATGTCGAAGCATGCCATGAAGCCTGACACTTCCTCCGTCGCCGCCTGGGCAGGCCGACCACGGCTGTCGATATACGGTTCATGGGCGTGAGACTGTCCGTGACGATGGGGGTCGGCGTGCTGACGGCGATCCTGGTCGTGACCGCCTGCACCCCCTCCCCTGGCACCGAGACCCCGACGACCACGTTGTCCAATCCCTCGACCACGTCGACCCACTCGACCACGAGCACTGTTGAGGAGACGACCACCAGCACCACCAGCTCGACCACGACCATGGTCCCGACCAGCACCTCCGCGCCCACCACCACCAGCACAGTCACCACGACTACGGCTCCAACGTCAGGAGGGCTGACCGGGCCCCCGGTGGCCGGCCCATCGGGTGACCCGGCCGCACCCTTCCCGGCGGGGTCAGAAGTGGTCCATGTGCTGTCGATCACAGACGGGGACACCATCGATGTCCGTCTGGCGGACGGTACGACGGCGAGCGTGCGGTTGATCGGGACCAACTCCCCGGAGAGCCGGGAATGTCACGGTCCGGAATCGACTCTGGCCCTCGCGGCCCTGATCCCGAGTGGGTCCCAGATCGGCATGACCCGAGACGTCTCGGACCTCGATGCCTTCGATCGCCTCCTGCGATATCTATGGGTGGGATCGATGTCGGTGAACGAGGAAACGGTGCGTCGCGGCGCCGCCTTGTCGCGTCATTACCCGCCGGACACGGAGATGAGCGGGCGTCTGGACGCGGCACAGGACGCGGCGAGAGAGGCACAGATCGGCATCTGGTCCCCGACCGCCTGCGGTCCCCAATCCGAGGCGAGCCTGAGAATCGCCGACATCGTGTTCGATGCACCGGGCAACGACGGTGAGAACCTCAACGGAGAGTGGATCGTCATCCGGAACGACGGAGGCACAGCCGTCGACCTCTCGGGCTGGGGGATCAAAGACGAGTCGGCGACCCATCGTTACGAGTTCCCTGCTTCCTACACCCTCGCCAGCGGCGAGTCGGTCACCGTGTATACCGGGTGTGGGGACGATTTCGGCACCGAGCTGTTCTGGTGCAACGTGGGATCGGCGGTGTGGAACAACAGCGGTGACACCGGATTCCTGCTCGACCCGAACGGGAATGCCCATC
>JALDXM010000089.1:0-7415 GCA_032155085.1 Actinomycetota bacterium
ACCAAAGACGGCAACGACGCCCTTGCCCTGGTCGACGTGAAGACCGGTCAGCGCTTCTGGGCAGTCCCGACCGGTGCATGGCGGTTCATCTGGCCATCGACAGGCAAGCCCGTGATCGCGGTACGGGAGTCCCAGATCATCGCCGAAGAAGAGATCGATCACGTCGGGGACGAAGGCCAGTATCTCTGAGCGAGAGAATTCCCCCGCACGGATGGCTCCAACCCGCCACCATCCTGAGTTCCCCAACCTGACTCCATGACACAGGAACACGCCTCTAGACGTCGCCGTCGCCTCACGGCAACCATCACCGACCTCGAAGTCGCCATACAGCGAGCCTTCCTGGTCGGCGTCGAGCTACCCGGGATGACCACTTCCGACGCCGAGCGAAGCCTCGACGAACTGGCCCTGCTCACCGACACTTCCGGGTCCGAGCCGGTCGACCAGGAACTGGTGCGCCGGCAGGCGATCGAGCCCGCCACCTACATCGGTTCGGGCAAGGCCGAGGAACTTGCCACATTGACCCAGGCGCTCGACATCGATGTGGTCATCTTCGACAACCAGCTCTCCCCGGCCCAGCAGCGCAACCTCCAGAGGCTCTTCGGCTGCGACGTGGTCGACCGAGAGGGACTGATCCTCGATATCTTCGCCCAGCACGCACACACGAAGGTCGGAGCGCTCCAGGTCGAACTGGCGATGAATCGCTACAACCTCCCGCGACTGCGGGGCAAAGGCACCAGCCTCTCCCAACAGGGTGCGGGGGTCCTCGCCCGTGGGCCTGGCGAGACGAAACTGGAGACCGATCGGCGCAGGATCCTGGAGCGCAACTCCAAGCTCGAGCGTGAGCTCGCAGAGGCGGTGCGTCACCGGGCGACCCAGCGAAAGTCGCGACGGAAGTCCGAGATCCCCCAGGTCGCCATCGTCGGCTACACCAACGCGGGCAAGTCCACTCTGCTGAACGCCCTCACCGATGCCGATGTGCTGGTCGAAGATCGTCTTTTCGCCACCCTCGATCCGACGGTGCGACGTCTCGAGCCGCCGAATCAGCGGCCGTTCGTGCTCGCCGACACAGTCGGTTTCGTGCGCCGTCTCCCCCACCATCTCGTGGAGGCCTTCCAATCGACACTTTCAGAGGTGGCCGAGGCGGACCTCCTCCTCCACGTCGTGGATGCATCCGATCCCGAACCGGCCGGTCAGATTGCCGCGGTCAGAGAGGTCCTGATGGAGATCGGCGCCGCCGAGCTACCCGAGCTCATGGTTTTCAACAAGGCCGACTTGCTGGGTGACCAGGCTCGGATGCGACTGGCCAACCTCTACCCGGAGTCGCTTCTCATCTCGGCCCTCGAAGATGAGGGACTCGAGACACTGGTAGAACGGATCGGCGAACTGGTGGAACGGACCATGGTCACTCTCACTCTCGAGATCCCGTACTCACGGGGCGACGTCGTTGCCGCAGCTCACCGGTTCGGTGAGGTCATCGAGGAGAAGCACGATGACAACGGGACCATCCTCGAGGTGAGGGTGCCCGAGACGTCACGCTCCCGATTCGCCGGGTTCAGTCGCTAGCGGCCAGCGCCGCAGCTCCGACAATCCCGGCATTGTTGACCAGGGCAGCCCTGACGGTTTTCACATCGTCGAAGGTGACATGTTCGGCGTACTCCTCCCAGAACTTGGAGATGCCTCCGCCGATCACGATCAGATCCGGGGTGAAGATGTCGTTGACCAAGACGATGAACTCGCGGGCCCTCCTCCCCCATTCGTCCCAGTCGAGGCCCTCGGCCCTGCGCGACTTGGCCGAGTACAGCCTTTCTGCCGGCCGGGCGCCGTTCAATTCGAGCTGACCGAGCTCGATGTTGGTGACGAGAGCGCCGTCGACGAGCAAGGCGCTGCCGATGCCCGTGCCGAAGGTCAACACCAGCACTTTCCCGTCGACGCCCTTGGCCGCCCCGTATCTCGCCTCGGCCAGCCCGGCAAGGTCGGCGTCGTTCAACAGCCGAACGTGCTTGCCGGTAGCCGACTCGAAGAGTTCCACTGCGTTCACACCCACCCAGGACTGATCGATGTTGTTCGCCGTCGTCACCCATCCCTGTTTGATCACCGATGGGAATCCGATGCCCACCGGCCCGGGCGCCTCGAGCTGACGGACCAGTTCGGCAACGGCCCCCGCGACGGCCTCCGGTGTGGATGGCTCGGGGGTGTCGACACGAAGACGATCACTAACCAGGACACCCTGGTCCACGTCGACCACGCCGGCCTTGACTCCGGAGCCGCCGACATCCACACCGATCCTCGTGGTCGTGGTCACCGCGGGCGAGCCTAAACGGTGGCCGCGGAGTGGCGCCAATACGTGACGGCTACGCTCGAATTCGATGACTGAAACCGCAGATATCGCCGTCGCCGGGCTCGGGGTAATGGGGGCGAACCTCGCCCTGAACCTGGCAGACCGGGGTCACCGCGTTGCCGCTTACAACCGCACAACTTCGGTGACCGACGAGTTCATGGCGGGCGAAGCGGGCGACCTGGGGATCATGCCCGCAGCCACCATCGAAGAGATGGTGCAGATGCTGGACCGCCCCAGGGTCGTGCTGGTGATGGTCACTGCCGGCAAGCCGGTCGATGCTGTGATCGAAACACTGCTGGAGCATCTCGACCAGGGCGACATCATCATCGACGGGGGGAACTCGCTCTATGCCGACACCGATCGACGCCAGTCCCTCATCGAGTCTCGCGGCCTCCTCTACTTGGGTATGGGTGTGTCAGGGGGCGAGGAGGGAGCCCGTCACGGTCCTTCGATAATGCCGGGTGGCAGCCGAGCTGCCTGGGAGCACGTGGAGCCGATGCTCAAGTCGATCGCGGCCAAGGCCCCGGATGGCAAGCCGTGTTGTGAGTGGATGGGGCCAGGCGGCGCCGGTCATTTCGTCAAGATGGTCCACAACGGCATCGAGTACGGAGACATGCAGGTGATCGCTGAGGCCTACGACCTGCTGCGGCGGGGCATGGGGATGACGTCGGGTGAGATGTCAAAGGTGTTCGCCCGCTGGGACGAAGGCCGCCTGCGCTCCTACCTGATCGAGATCACCAGTGAGATCCTCGCCACCGATGTCGAAGGCACTCCGATCGTCGACGTCATCCTCGATGCCGCCGGTCAGAAGGGCACCGGGAAATGGACCGTCGTCTCATCGATGGATCTCGGGCAGCCAACGACCCTGGTGGGCGAGGCCGTTTACGCCCGGATCGTCAGCTCCGACCCCGACGCGCGGAAACGAGCCGCACAGCTCTACGACCAAGCCATCGGTCCGCTCGGTGAGGTCGGCCCGGACGATGTGGAGAGCGCCCTGTACGCCTCGAAGATCATCTCCTACGCCCAGGGCTTCCGGTTGATGCGCGCGGCTTCGGACGAGTTCGGGTGGGATCTCGACCTGGCCACGATCGCCTCGATCTGGCGGGCCGGCTGCATCATCAGGGCGGTCTTCTTGGAGGACATCACCGCCGCATTCCAACGAGATCCGGCGCTTCCGGACATGATCGAGGACGGATTCTTCTCAGAGGCGCTGAAGGAGGCCGGGCCGTCGTGGCGGGCTGTGGTGGCCGGAGCGGCCCGGTCAGGAATCCCGGCGCCCGCCTACTCCAGCGCCCTCTCCTACTTCGACGGGATGCGTTCGGAGCGCCTCCCCGCCAACCTCATCCAGGCCCAGCGTGACTTCTTCGGCGCCCACACCTTCGAACGCGTCGATCATCCTCGGGGCGACTTCTTCCACCACGACTGGAGCGGCTAGCCCGCGGGTATCAGATCGGGGGCGTGCCCGGGACTTCGATTCGCTTCCCGGGATCGAAGTGGCCATCTGCTTCGTCCGCCTCCTCGACGTGCTGACGGCGGATGCCCATGGTGAACAGGATGGCATCGAGATAAGGCACCGAGATCGCGGTGTCTGCCTGAGCCCGCACGACCGGCTTGGCGTTGAATGCGATGCCCAGCCCGGCGGTTGCGAGCATGTCGAGGTCATTGGCACCGTCCCCAACGGCGACCACCTGGGAAAGAGGGATCCCCTCCGCCTCGGCGATCGACCTGAGGAAGGCCGCCTTACGCGTGCCATCGACGAGCTCACCCGCCAGCTGGCCCGTGAGCAGGCCGTCCTTCATCTCGAGGGTGTTGGACAACGAGTAGTCGATGCCCAGATCAGCAGCGAGCACATCGGTGAACCTGGTGAACCCTGCCGAAACGATGGCGGTCACCATGCCCAAGCGCTTGAGTGTCCGAATGAATGTCCTGGCCCCACTGGTCAAGGTGATGTTCTCGTGGACCCGGGTGATCGCCGTCTGATCGAGGCCTTTGAGCAAAGCCACCCTTTCCCTCAGTGCCTCCTCGAAGTCGATCTCGGCGTTGAGAGCGAGGGCGGTCAGCTCGGCACAACGCTCCTCCGCACCTGCCTCTCGGGCCAGGAGGTTGATCACCTCTTCCTGGATCAGCGTCGAGTCGACGTCCAGGATGACCATCCGCTTGCCTCGTCTCTCGAGGCCGTCACGCTGGATTGCGATGTCAATCGGGCGCTCGACCGCAGTCCTGACCAGGTTCTCCCTCATCTTGTCGAGGTTCCCGTTGCTGACCAGGAGCTCATAGCTGACGACGGGATATCGGGAAAGCCTGAAGATGCGGTCGATGTTGCCCCCGGCGTCGGCGATGGCAGCTGCGACGCTCCCGAAATCGTCGGCACCGACTGCCATGCCGATCACGGTCACCACCGACATGGGCCGGGTCGGAGTGGGTGTGTCGTCCACCTTCTCGAACTCGACGTTGAGGCCTCGCTCCCAACCGAAGAAGAGGAGATCCCTGATCGTCGCCC
Source organism: Actinomycetota bacterium (assembly GCA_032155085.1). Taxonomy (GTDB): domain Bacteria; phylum Actinomycetota; class Acidimicrobiia; order Spongiisociales; family ZC4RG35; genus JARDZU01. The sequence goes on from JALDXM010000089.1 coordinate 4,839, forward strand.
TCTCTCCGGAGACACCGATCAGGACATTCAGAGTGAGCCGGCCCCGCACCACGATCTGCTCGACGTCGTAGATCTCCACCCCGGCGTCGGCCAGGACCGACATCAGCCCGGCCGAGATGCCCGGCCCATCCGGCCCGTGCACGGCCACCAGGATCGTCGAGTGCTCGCTCACGGTCTCAGGGTAAAGGCCCCGGTGCCCTGAGCAATGTCAGGTCGGTAGCATCGGCGGTCCCACCGTCCAGTGAGAGGCTCCCCAATTGTCTGAGAACCCGTTCCGATTGCCCCGGACCGTGCTTCCGACCCGGTATGACCTTCATCTCGAGCCCGATCTCGAAGCTTTCACCTTCGAAGGCCGGGTCACGATCGATGTCGGGGTCACGGAAAACGTCGATGAAGTCACCCTGAACGCGGCCGAAATCGCACTGAAAGGGGCGACCCTTCGCGGGGCAGACGAAGAGATCGCCATCGCCGACTTCACTTATGACGAGGAAAATGCCCGGGCCACCCTGAAGCTGGAGACCACGGCGGCACCAGGCGATTACGCCCTCGACATCACGTACAGCGGGACCATCAACGACCAGTTGCGGGGGCTGTACAGGTCGGTCTACCGCGATGGCGACGGCGAGGAGCACGTGATCGCGACCTCACAGTGCCAGGCGACCGACGCCCGCCGGATCCTCCCGTGCTGGGACGAGCCGGACCTAAAGGCGACTTTCAAGACCACGATGATCGTTGCCGACGACCTCGAGGCCTACTCCAACGGCGAAGAGGTCGCCCGGACCACACTCGACGACGGCCGGGTCCAGTTCGAGTTCTCGGAGACGATGAAGATGTCGACTTATCTGCTCGTCTTCATCGTCGGGCCGTTTGAGGCGACCGAGCCAGTGCTGGCACACGACACGCCCGTCCGCATCATCGTCCCCAAGGGCAATCTGCATCTGACCGCGCTGGCGAAGGAAAACGCCGTCTTCTGCTTCGAGTATCTCTCCGACTACTACGGGATCCCCTATCCAGAGCGCAAGCTGGACCACGCCGCGATCCCGGACTTTGCCGCCGGAGCCATGGAGAACGTGGGCCTGATCACCTATCGCGATGCCTACCTCCTCCTCGACGAGGCCAAGGCGAGCCAGAGTGAGCTGCAGGCCTGTCTCGATGTCATCGGGCACGAGATCGCACATCAATGGTTCGGCAACCTCGTGACGATGCGTTGGTGGGAGGGAGCCTGGCTCAACGAGGCTTTTGCCAGCTTCATGGAGCTGAAGGCAACGGATGCCAGAAAGCCGGACTGGAAGCGATGGCTGGCCTTCGCCAACCTAGAGGTGCCCTGGGCTATGGGGACCGACCAGCTGGCGAGCACACGGCCGATCGAGTTCGAGGTCAACTCTCCGGGTGAGGTCGAAGAGATGTTCGACTCGATCACCTACGGCAAGGGCTCGGCCGTCTTGCGGATGATCGAGCAGTTCATCGGCGAGGAGGAGTTCCGGACCGGCGTGGGCAACTATCTGCGCAAGCACGAATACTCCAACACCGTCACCAGCGATCTCTGGGAGGGCCTCGACGGCGCTTCGGACTGGCCGGTTGGTGAGGTCATGAGCACGTGGGTCGACCAGCGCGGCTTCCCACAAATCGATGTTGAGGTGAGGCCAGGTGGGATCAAGGTGAGCCAGCGTCGATTCCTGGCCATCCCTGACGAGACTGACACGACGATCTGGAAGGTGCCAATCCAGATTCGGGGAGTAGTCGACGGCGTCGTCTTCGAGAAGAAGATCCTGCTCGATGGTGACGAGATGCTGGTGCCTGCCGATGGGCCCATCGACTACGTCGTGGCCAATGCAGGCGGCCACGGTTTCTATCGCACCAGGTACTCCGACGAGCTCTTCAACGGGTTGCTGAGCAACCTCGACTCACTCGACGACATCGAGCGCTACAGCCTCGTCTCTGATACATGGGCGATGGTCCGTTCCGCTCAGGTGCCGGCCTCGGGCTTCCTCGAGTTGGTCGGGCGCTTTGGCGACGAGTCCGAGCACGCCATCTGGTCGGTGATCCTCGGTGGTCTTCGCTCCGTCGAGCACCATGCACTCGCCTCCGAGACCCGCCCGGTGTTCGAGGCATATGTCCGGGACCTGGTTCGCCCGGCCCTCGACCGTCTCGGCTGGGATGCCGATGAAGGCGAAACCGACCTCACCCGCAAGCTCAGAGGCGACCTGATCGCTGCTTTGGGCAACCTGGGCAACGACGAGAAGACGGTCGAAAAGGCGCGGGAACTGGCTGCGGCGGTTCTCGCCGGTGAGGAGTTCGACCCTGAGGTGTGCACCGCTGCCCTCGCCGTGTACTCACGGCACGGCGGCCCGGATGAGTATCAGGCCCTCTGGGATGCGTATCAGAAGCGGACGGCTCCGACCGAAAAGGTTCGCTTCCTCCGCTCCGTGGCCGGAGTCGAGGTAGAAGACCTCGCCCTGGCCACGATGGACAAGGTGGTCGAAGGCGACATTCGCACCCAGGACGGGTTCTGGGTGTTTGCGCGGCTGCTCGCCGGCAATGCCGGGCCAGCGGTGTGGCGTAACGCCAGGGAGAGAT
>JALDXM010000090.1:0-7387 GCA_032155085.1 Actinomycetota bacterium
CTACAAGGCACAGCGGTCGATGCGCAATGTGGCGGAGCACCACGGTGTCCGACTCCGGCTCTTCCACGGTCGGGGCGGGACAATTGGTAGAGGCGGCGGCCCCACTCATGCCGCCATCCTCGCCCAGCCCTACGGGACCGTCGATGGCGAGCTGAAGGTCACCGAGCAGGGAGAAGTGATCTCAGAGAAATACGGCCATCCGGCCATCGCCGCCCGGAACCTGGAATTGGCGCTGGCCTCCGTGATCGAGTCGTCCCTCCTCCATCGCAGCTCACGACAACCGAAGGAGAAGCTGGACCGATGGACCGAAGCGATGGACTTCTTCTCCCGCGAGGCCTACACGGCCTACCGCGACTTCGTCCAGCACCCGAGTTTGGTCCCCTACTTCCTCACCTCCACGCCGGTCGAGGAGCTGGGCAGGCTCAATCTGGGAAGCCGGCCCTCACGTCGCCCAGGTGGCGTAGGAGGCATCGAGGATCTCCGCGCCATCCCCTGGGTCTTCGGTTGGACTCAGACCCGTCAGATCGTGCCCGGTTGGTTCGGGATCGGCACCGGGATCCGCGCCGCCCGGAAGGCTGGCTTCGGCGACATTCTCGACGAGATGGCCCGGGAATGGGGCTTCTTCCAGACGTTCCTGAGCAATGTCGAGATGACGCTGGCCAAGACCGATCTTGACATCGCTGGTCGATACGTCTCCTCCCTCGTCCCAGAGGAGCACCGCGGCTTTCTCGATCTCATCCGGGCCGAGTGCGAGCTGGCCACCGAGGAGCTGCTCGCGGTGCGACATCGTCCCGACCTGCTCGACGACCTCCCCCTGCTCCGACGAACTCTCGGGGTGCGTGATGTCTATCTCGACCCGATCAACTACCTGCAGGTGTCATTGCTGGCGCGGAGCCGCGCCGGCGAGTCGGGAGAGGATCTCGACCGCGCCCTCCTCCTCACCGTCAACGGGATCGCGGCGGGAATGCGAAACACCGGCTAGATAGTCTCGCCCGATGCCCGTCACCATCCTCGACCACCCCCTCGCTGCAGACCTCCTCTCCATCCTCCGCAGCAAGAACACGGAGCCCCCGGAGTTCCGGCAGATCGCCGAACGGCTCGGATACCTGCTGGTAGCCGAGGCGCTCTCCGACATGAGCACCGTCGATGTCGAGATCGAGACTCCCCTCGAGACCACCAGCGGCCGACAGCTGCGGAGGCCCGTTGTCGCCGTTGCTGTGCTTCGCGCCGGCCTTGGCCTCCTCGAATCGGTCCTGACCCTCGTGCCCGACGCCGCGATCGGGTTCGCCGGGGTGCAGCGGAACGAGGAGACGGCCGAGCCCATCGAGTACTACACCAAGTTCCCCGAGCTGTCCTCGGCGCGGGTCCTGATCCTCGAGCCGATGCTGGCGACCGGAGGGTCACTCTCCTGGGCCATCGACAAGGTCAAGGAGAACGGGGCGAAGGACATCACGGCGGTATGTGTCGTCACCGCACCCGAGGGCTTGGCTGTCATCGAGCAGAACCATCCGGATGTGCGGATCGTTGCTGCCGCCCTGGACCGTGAGCTGAACACCAGTTACTACATCGCGCCCGGGCTCGGTGACATGGGAGACCGGCTGTTCGGGACCCTGTGACCGACTTCGAAGATGCAGTCCTCGGCGTCATCAACTCCCTCGAGCGCGGCGAGGTGGTCACATATGGCGAGGTCGCAGAGCAGGCCGGGTTCCCCGGAGCGGCCCGCGCAGTGGGGACGGTGCTCCGCACTTGCGACGGGAACGTCCCCTGGTGGCGGGTGGTCGGGGCCGGCGGTCACATTCGCACTCCAATCGACTCAGGCCAGGCAGATCTGCTCCGGGCCGAGGGAGCCCTCGTGGTGGACAGAAAGGTGAAGACGGTCAGGAACCGTTGAGCCCGGCGACGCGTCCAATCCGGCATGAACCTGACAAATCGCCGGTACACGATCGCAGCCATCGCCGCATTCGCCATTCTCGCCGCCGCATGCAGCACCGCAGCGGGAGCGACCGAACAGCAGACGACCGTGGCTTCAACTGAGCCAACCGGCTCCGGGATATCCGCGACCGGGATGGGCGAGGTGACCGGGACGCCGGACACGGTCGAGGTGAGCCTCGGCGTGTCGGTTCTGGCCGAGACGGTCGACGAGGCCGCCGCCACCGCTGCGGAAAAGGCGCAGGCCCTCATCGACTCGCTGACCTCCAACGGAGTGGCCGAACAGGACATAACGACTGCCGACTACTCGATCTATCCCGAGTACGACTACTCATCGAACCAGGAGCGTCTGATCGGCTACCGGGTCAACAACACCGTCAATGCCAAGATCCGCGACATCGACACCGCCGGCACGGTCATCGACGGTGCTGTGGCCGCCGGAGGGGACGACGTGACCGTCAGTGGCCTCTCCTTCAGCATCGAAGACAACGACGAGCTCGTCGCCGCGGCGCGCGAGGCGGCATGGAACGATGCATTCGCTAAAGCCACGCAACTCGCCGAGCTATCGGGCCAGGATCTGGGACAGGCCACCTCGATAACAGAGACGGTGAGCATGCCCCCGGTCCCCATCCCCTTCGCCGAGGAAGCCGCAGCGGATCGTGCCGCGACCCCTATCGAGGCGGGGACATCAGCCGTGACCATCACACTCCAGGTCCAGTTCGGCCTGGCCGGCTGACCGGTACCCTCCATCCGATGGGAATCACCGTGTCCGGGATCGGAGACGCCTCTGGCCAACCCGACGTGGTCGACCTCGACGTTGGGGTCTCGGTCCTCGCCGACACGGTCGAGGAGGCAACTTCGGTCGCAGCTGACAAGGCCGCCGCGGTCACCACCGCCCTGACCGCTGCCGGTGTCTCAACCGACGACCTGGCCACCATCGAGTACTCGATACGGCCCGAATATGACTACTCGGGAAACGAGCAGAAACTCACTGGTTACCGCGTCACCAACATGATCAGGGCCAGGCTGCGGGACATCGCCGCCACCGGATCGGTGCTCGACTCGCTGTCCGCCGCAGGCGGTGACGAGGCGCGGGTCAACGGCCTTACCTTCGCTGTTACCGATGAGACAGGGCTGCGGGCCCAGGCACGAAGCGCGGCGTGGGAAGACGCCCTGGCAAAGGCCACACAACTGGCGGATCTGTCCGGACAGACCCTGGGGAATGCCACTTCCATCACCGAGACAGTGCGTCCGCCTGTCGCCCCGGTCCGCATGCTCGCCGCCGACATGGCGATGGAGAAGTCGACACCCATCCAGCCGGGCACCACCACGGTCACGGTCACGCTCGAGGTCGAGTTCGCCCTGAACGCCTGAGCCCTCGGGGAATACCTCACCCACTCCTATCCTTGAGAACAACAGGCGAGCGCAATTTGAACGACCACTCACGCCGCATCTACGACTCGATGCTGGGGCTGCTCTCGAACGCCGAGAACCCGACCCCACTGGTGAAGCTGAACCATGTCGTGCCCTACGAGCACACCGAGGTCTACGCCAAGCTGGAGTGGTACAACCCGTTTGGCTCGGTCAAAGACCGGATCGCGGCCAACATGATCGAACAGGCCCGCGAGCGCGGCGAGCTCACCGACGAGGACCTGGTCGAGCCCACTTCCGGGAACACCGGCCTTGGTCTGGCCATGCTGGGGAATCTGCTCGGCTTTGACCTGACGACCCCGCTGTCCAGTGCCATCCCGGTTGAGAAGCGGACGATGCTGCGCTTCTTCGGAGCCACGGTCGAAGAGCTCGAGGACGACCTGTGCCCTGCTCCCTGGGCGCCCGAGGGCGCCATCGCCCGGGCGATGGAGATCGCCGAGAAACCCGATTTCCTCATGCTCAACCAGTACCGCAACCCGTCGAATCCCGACGCCCACTACCGCACCACCGGGCCCGAGATCTGGCGTCAGACCGATGGGGCCATCACTCATTTCGTCGCCGGGATGGGCACCTGCGGGACCATCACCGGGACCGGCCGATTCCTCAAGGAGCAGAACGCCGCCGTGCACGTCATCGGAGTTCACCCTTCCGAGGGTCACGACATCCCCGGCGTCCGCAGCATCCGCCAGCTGAAGCAGACCGAGTTCTTCCTCCCCGACGAATACGACGGGCTGATCGAAGTCGGCAATGAGGACGCCTACGCGCTCACCCTCCGTCTCAACCGTGAGGAGAGCATCCCTGCCGGTCCCAGCTCGGGCATGGCGCTGGCCGGCGCCCTGGCCACGATCCCGGATCAGCCCGGGTCGAAGGTCGTGGTGATGTTCCCCGACAATGCCTTCAAATACGCATCATCGATGACAAAACACATCCCTGACCTCGCCCCCGCCAAGCTGCCCCGGCTGAAGAGTCGTCGCGAGGAGCTGTTCGACGCCATCATCGAGCACACCCGGCACAACCCTCACCTGACGGTCGATGTCGAGGCGGCTCACGACCGGGTCGAGGCGGAACGGCCGTTCGTGATCGACGTGCGCCAGCCCGAGGAGTTCACCCTGGGGCACATCCCGGGAGCAATCAACATTCCCCTCCTCGACCTTCCGGACGGCCAGGACCTGCTCCCTGCCGACCTCGACACACCGGTGCTGACAGTCTGCGCCCGTGGCAACATCTCCCTGCCCGGGGTTCTCTACCTCAACTCCCTCGGCTATCGCGACGCCCACAGCATCACCGGTGGCATGACCGAGTGGGTGGAGAGGGGCTACGAAGTGGATCGGGTCTAACCGCACTTCCTTTTGATTTCGCGCTTTTGCCAATCAAACTGCGCTCATGCGGCATTTCCTGAACACCTTCGATTGGACCCGTGAAGAGCTCCAGACGATGGTGGACGAAGGGCGCAGGCTCAAGGAGAGCCCGTTCGGAAAGGCGCTCGAAGGGAAGACGATCGCCCTCCTCTTCCTCAACAACTCTCTTCGGACCCGCACCTCGTTCGACGTAGGAGCGCGTCAACTTGGCGGGCACGCTGTAGTGCTCTCCCCCTCCGGTGGGATGTGGCCTCTCGAGTTCGAGGATGGGGCGGTGATGCTGGACGATGCCGAGGAGCACGTTAAAGAAGCGGCCAAAGTGCTCTCCCGCTACTGCGACCTGATCGGGATCAGGGCCTTCCCCAAGTTCGAGACGTGGGAAGAAGATCGCAAGGACACGATTCTGCATGCCTTCGCCACACATGCCGACGTGCCGGTCATCAACATGGAGACGATCACCCACCCCTGTCAGGAGCTGGCCCACGTCATGGCCCTGCAGGAGCGTCTCGGGTCGCTCGACGGCAAGCGCTACTTGCTCACCTGGAGCTATCACCCCAAGCCCTTGAACACGGCCGTCGCCAACTCTGCGCTGCTGATCGCGGCCAAGTTCGGGATGAACGTCACACTGTTGTGCCCTAATGAGGACTATCTCCTCGACGACCGCTACATGAACATCGGCACCCGCGACGCTGGGGCGAACGGAGGCAGTGTCACCGTCACCCATGACATCGAAACCGGGTACGAAGGGGCGGACATCGTCTACGCCAAGAGCTGGGGAGCACTCCCCTTCTTCGGGCGCTGGGACGAGGAGAAGCCGATCCGGGACAAGTACCAGGATTTCATCGTGGATTCCCGCAAGATGGCGTTGACCAACGACGCAGTTGTGAGCCATTGCCTCCCCATGCGTCGCAACGTCATCATGACCGACGAGGTGTTCGACGGCCCCGGTTGCATCGCCTACGACGAGGCCGAGAATCGCCTCCATGTCCAGAAGGCGATCATGAAGACCCTCATCGAACAATGAGCTCGGACCGGGTCCCGCAGACCTCCAACCGGGACGTCCGCCAGACGATCGTCCACCTGCTCTCGAATATGACCGATGGGCGGGAGATCCGTTCCTACCTGCAGCGGTTCTCGGAGGTAGATCGTTCCCGCTTCGCCGTCATCAAGATCGGCGGCGCGATCCTCGCCGACCAGCTGGACGAGACGGCGGCCGCGCTCGCCTTCCTCCACACTGTCGGCCTCACACCGATCGTGATCCATGGCGGCGGGCCCCAGCTAGACCGGTTGCTCGAGGAGCGCGGGATCGAGTCGAGCAAGATCGATGGCCTCAGGGTCACCGACCCCGACGTGCTGGACGCCGCCCGCGATACATTCATCGAGCAGAACATCCTTCTGGTGGAGGCGATCAGAGCGCAGGGGGTGGCGGCTCACGGTCTCACCGCCGGCGCCTTCGATGCGGCCTATGTGGATCGAGACAAGTACGGCCTGGTCGGCGAGCCAACAGAGGTTCACATCGCTCTGATCCGCTCAATCGTCGACTCGGGAGCGATCCCGATCCTGACCTGTCTCGGAGTGGCCCCCGGCGGGCAGATCGTGAACATGAACGCTGACTCGGCCACCAGAGCCCTGGTTCACGCCGTTCAGCCGCTGAAGATCATCTTCCTGGTGGATGTCGGGGGTCTTCTGGACGATCAGGGGCGGGTCATCGAGTCGATCAATCTCGCCTCCGACCACGACCACCTGATGGCCCAGGACTGGGTCCATTCTGGGATGCGTCTCAAGCTTGCCGAGATCAAGAGGCTCCTCGACGACACGCCGCTCTCGACTTCGGTCTCCATCCCCACACCATCCGGCCTCGTCAAGGAGCTGTTCACACACGGTGGGTCGGGGACCATGGTGCGACGAGGTGAGCTGATCACCCGGTTCACCGGTCGGGAGGGCATCGATGAGGGCCAGGTCGTCAAACTGGTGGAGGAGGCATTCGGCCGCAGTCTCAAGGACGGCTGGTGGGCCGACCTCCAGTTGGACACCGCCTATCTATCTGAGAGTCTCCGGGCCGGTGCAATAGTGACTCGAGTCGGGGACATCGACTACCTCGACAAGTTCGCCATCCTCGAGGACGCACGCGGGGAAGGGCTCGCCCGCACCGTCTGGGCCCAGCTGATCGCCGATCACCCCGTTGTCTACTGGCGGTCACGAACCGAGAACGGCTTCAACTCCTTCTATGCCCAGGAGGCCGATGGGTCGGTGAAACGAGGTCCCTGGACCGTCTTCTGGAAGGGAGAAGCCGACTTCGCCCGGATCTCCCCGAGGGTCGACGAGATCGCTGCCCTGCCCCCTTCGTTCGTGGGTGATGATGAGTGACGTCCGCACAGTCGGTGTCGTTGGGGCACGTGGCCACACCGGGACCGAGCTGGTGGGTTTGATCCGGGGCCACCCTTCTCTCGATCTCTCGTTCGCCGGCTCCCGTGAGCTCGCCGGTGAGCCGGTCCCCGGACACGAGATGGTCTTCGAATCGATCGGGCCCGACGACCTGGCGGGACGGGACGTCGATGTGGTCGTGCTCGCCCTCCCCGACGGTGCGGGAGATCCATTCGTCGCCGCGGTCGGCGCGGAGACTGTGATCGTCGACATCTCTGCCGACCATCGTTTCGATGACGACTGGG
>JALDXM010000091.1:0-7347 GCA_032155085.1 Actinomycetota bacterium
GCCCTGGGCCTCCTCTTCCTGCTCGAGCTCCCCCGTCAGATCCACTACTGGCTGACCGAACGATCAGTCGCCTACAACTCGTTCTGGCAGGACAGCTTCTTTGGCGGGATCGAGCGGTGGACTCATGCCCACATGAAGCCGTGGACCCGCTACCGGGTGGGCCGATTCATCCGGTGGGTCATCTACACCTTCGTGTTCGCCCTGCTCATCGACTATTTCGTCCCCGAGGTCAACGGGCCGTTGGAGGCGCTCGCCGAGGCCCCGCGGCTCTTCGCACAGGCATTCCCCTTCCTCCTCCAGCTCTCGTTCGGCTTCCTGTTCGTGGCCATCCAGTTCATCGGGATCTTCTGGCTTCTCTCCAGGGGCGGCACCGATGTGATCCTCCCCGAGGAGGTCACCACACGTTTCGACGATGTCTGGGGCCAGGACCACGTCCTCGACCTGATCCGGGAGAACATCGCGTTCCTGGAGAAGCCAGACGAGATCGAGGCGAAGGGTGGCTACATCCCGGGCGGAATCCTGCTCTGGGGACCACCGGGGACGGGCAAGACGCTGCTCGCCCAGGCGGTGGCCGGGGAGACCGGGCGGCCCTACGTCTTCGTCGAGCCGGGTGCATTCGTCAACATGTTCATGGGCATCGGCCTGCTGAAGGTGAAGAGCCTCTATCGAAAGCTGCGCAAGCTCAGCCTTCGCCACGGCGGGGTCATCGTCTTCTTCGACGAGGCGGACTCACTCGGATCGAGAGGCCAGATGGGGACTCCGACGGGACAGCTCGGAGCGGCTGCGATGTCGTACGGGGGGATCTCCTGCAACGGTTTCAATTATCTGACTCCACAGACCCAGGACATGCTGGTGACACACTGGGTCGGGGAGCAGGCTTCGACCGTCGAAGAGCCGAGACCCGGCTTCATCGACCGCATCATGATGGGCGGGATGGGGATGGGCGGCGGGGGCATGGGCGTGCTCCAGGCGCTGCTCACGGAGATGAACGGGCTGGCCAAGCCGCGCGGTATCACCAACAAGTTCCGCAAGCTGCTCGGGTTCCGGCCCAAGCCACCACCGAAGTACCGGCTTCTCCACATCATGGCCACCAACATGCCCAACGCCCTGGATGAGGCCATGTTGCGCCCGGGTCGCATCGACCGGATCTACAAGATGGGCTATCCCTCCAAGGAGGGGCGCAAGCAGACGATCGTCGGCTACCTGAACAAGGTGGAACACCACCTCACTGAAGAGGAGATCGAGCGTCTGGCCACCGTGACCCCGATGTACTCCGGAGCGAAGATCAAGGACATGGTCAACGAAGCGCTGATCATCGCCGTCCGGGACGATCGTCAGGCGATCGAGTGGCAGGACATATGGAAGGCCAAGTCGCTCAAGGAGCTTGGCCCGCCAGAGGACGTCGACTACATCCAGAGAGAGCGTCACGCCGTCGCCATCCACGAGGCGTCTCACGCAGTGACTGCCCACCTGCTCGGAGCCCACCGCAGGATCGACATGGTCTCGATCGAGAAGCGAGCTTCGACGCTTGGCATGGTCAAGTCGATGGGCCAGGAGGAGCGATTCACCCAGTGGCGCTCCGAGATGGAGACCGACATCATGGTTTCGCTTGCATCACTGGCCGGGGAGCGCATGTTCTTCGCTGGTGACAACAGCTCGGGTGTGTCGGGTGACCTCTCATCCGCTTCCACCGTGGCCGCTCTCATGCACGGCTCCTACGGCATGGGCAAGGCACTGGCCTCGGCGCTCAACACCCGCGAGTCGGGGATGGGTGGACCGGCCAACCCGGTCTCCACCGCCCTTAGGGAGCAGCGTGAGCCGATCGAGGAGAGCCTGGAGATCCTCTATGAGCGGGTCAGGGTCCTCCTGGAGGCAAATCAGGAGAAGATCCTGGAGCTGGCCGCTGTCCTAGAGGAGAAGAAGACGATTTCAGGTGACGAGGTGGCCGAGATCATGGGGAGTGCCCCGGGATCACAGACCATGCGTGAGCCGTCCGGGTGGCAGGCGGTCTCCGACGAGGTCGCCGAGGAGCGTCAGCGGGCGGCCTTGACCCGGTCGGGGCGTGAGGTGGCCGCCACCCAGAACAACCCGAACGGAGCGGAAGAGGCTTAGCCGGCCCAGCCGGGCTCGCCGACCCGGACGACGGAGCAGTTCTCCGCGAGCACCTGGAAGTCACCGGCCAGGGTCAGATCGTCGAGCACCAGTGTGCGATCGTCGATGGCGAGAACGGTCTTTCCGTCGCCAACAGGGAACAGGGGTAGGCCACCGATGGCACTCTCCAACGTGATCTCCTCGATGTCACCTCCGGGAACAGTGAGCAGTGAGCCAGTCTCGTCCTCAGTCCGGAAGAGAACCGTCTCCTCATCTGTCCAGCCCACTGGAGTCCCCAGGTCCACCAGGCCTTCCATGGCCCGGGCCACACCGTCGCCCGACCAGACGTCGATGCCCAGGATCTCGGTTCCGCCCTCGTCGACACCCACCAGGACGATCTGATCCCCGTCGGGGGAGCCCAGGGCGGAGATCGGGATGCCGAACCCGTCGACCACCGGCTCCACCCAGACAGTCCGCTCCGAGCTGGGGTTGAACCGGGAGACTCCCACCGCGACGCGCTCGGGGTCCTCGGGAACTTCCTGAGTGACTACGAGGATCAGGTCCTCTCCTGCGGACCCGATGATGCGGATGGGCTCCCAACCCTCGAAGCCGTCGAAGGGCACCACGTCGCCAGATCCGACTTCGGTTATCGCCTCATCCTCGATCGCATAGATGTTCGAGCCGGCGGACACCCAGTTCAACTCGTCGGAGACCTCGATGTCGGTCTGCTCCCACGTCTTGGACACCGGATCGAACAGATAGATGGTCCCACCGATCGAAATCGGGCGAATCATTGGGCCCGGGGTTATCTCGGTGTCGATGTCGGACGCCTCGACGGTCTCGTACTGGGTTCTGATCGACACCCCAATCCTCGGCTCTCCGCCATCCTCGCCAAGGGTGATGGTCTGTTGGGTCTCCTCATCCCCGCGCATCACCTCGATCTCGACCTGCTCGCCGGCTTCCTTATCCTCGAGGGCCGCGAGCAGGGCCGTGGAATCAGGAGTGGGCTCGTCGTCGAATGCAACAATGACGTCACCTGCGATCAGCAGGCCGTCGGCTGCCGAGTCAGGCGTGACCTCCTGGACCAGCACACCTTGTGGCTCACCGAGGAGGAAGCTGCACTGGGCGGGAGGATCGAGCTCCTCCTCGACCGAAGGCAAGGCATTGCGCTCTGGGGGTGTCTGGGCGCAAGCCACCCCGACCAGCACGACCACCATCAGGGCCGGAAGACGCCGTTTCACGGGGGAAATCGTACCGGGGGCACGAGGCTTTTTCGCCCGACCGAGCAGGGTTCCTCGTCAGGCCTCCAGGCCGGATGGGTCAGCCGGGACATCCACGGCGTACTCGCGGAGTACCTCGATCGGGATCACTTCGAGCGCTCGCTCGTGTGTCGAGGCGAGCACCACAGGGGCGGCAGCGCCGTCATTGTGAGCCCTGAGCCAGTTCAGGGCCGTGACACACCAGCGGTCGCCAGGAACGAGGCCCGGGAAGAGGTATTCGGGCATCGGGGTGCTGAGGTCGTTGCCTATCCCGCGTTGATGGTCGAGGAACTCCTTCGTGACAACGGCACAAACCGAATGGCTACCCACGTCTTCGATCCCGCTCGTGCAGGACCCATCCCGATAGAAACCTGTCACTGGATCCGTGCCGCAAGGATCGAGATCGCCGCCGAGAACGTTTCGTCCGGCCATCGAGCCGTGGCTTCAGCCCCGACAAACGAAGGTGTCCCAGCCACCTTCGTTGTACACCGCCCAGGCCGCGGCGGCAGTGGACGCCTCCGGGTCGGTGGGCTCCGCGCCCGGGAACCCGGCACTCTCTGCTCTTGCCTCCCAGTAGCGCGGCAGGTGTTGGAACAGTCCGACCGCTCCGGTCCGAAGATTCGTGGAAGTTGGGTTGAACCGGGACTCACACCAGGCGACACGGACGGCGCGGTTCACGTCTTCGGTGGCGAAGTACTTGGCCGCAAGGGCTCGCACCTGGACCTGCGAGAGCCACCCGGATTCGGCAGAGGCGATAGTCCCGCTCGCACCGGCGCCGGTTTGGCCGGCCTCGGCCCCGTCGTCGCCCACCGTCGTCTCTGTCACGTCCCCGGTCGTGGCCGCCGTTGCATCGCCGGCGAGAAGGGAGAAGTTGAATCCTGCCTGGGCGCCGGTGCTGTGGCCAAGTCCCGGTTCGGCCGCGTCGAATTCGAGTTCGGCCTCAGTACCGCCCGTAGTACCAAATGCCGCAAACCCGGCCGCTGCCAGGAGTGCGACTGCCGCCCATCCAGCGAAAAATGACAGGCGTCTCAAACGCATCGAGTGACTCCACGCTGTGACCTTGGGCCCGCAACATGCGGGGCAGGGTCACGGCCCGGCCAGAAACCCTACCGGTCTGTGGATAACGGCGGCAACTCGGTTCAGCTCGAGCCCCGGGTTTTCCCCAGTTCAGCCACAACGAGCGGCCAGTGCTCCCGATCGGGGTCGAGCATGGGGAAATGCCCCATCTCCGGGATCACTTCCACCCTCGCCTCTGTGGAAAGCCGGGTGGATTGGGACGTCGGGATGACCTCGTCGTCATCACCGTGGACCAGCAGCGTCTTTCCATTGATTGCCCCGACGGTTGCCGGGGCCCCGCACTCGAGGAGCCGGCGCGCATCGTCGCCGCCTACCGATCCCGAGCGGGCCATCTCCTCCAAATCGGTGATGGCGGCCAGGCCGACGATGAGATCGATGGCGTTCGGCCTTCTCGTTCCGCCCCACAAGGCGAGGTGGCCGCCGGCCGAGTGCCCGATCACAGTGAGTGGAAGGTCGGTGCCCTCCGACCGTCTGATGTGATCGATGGCGCTGAGGACGTCGTGGGCACAACCGGGCCAGCGGCCCTCCCGACCCCGTCGGTACTCGATGTTCCAGGTCGACAGGCCGCGTCGGGTCAGATCGACGGCAAGCGCTTCTGTTGTGTCTCGCTCGTATTCCTGCCGCCAGAGGCCGCCATGGGCCAAGATCACCACGCCTTCGGGCCCAGCCATGGGCCGGCGAACGTCAGCGACGTTGTCGGGGTGCGGCCCATATCGCTCGGCCTGGAACGGCATCGCCGCCCGGTTCTTCAGATGCCGCATGGCGTCCTGGTAGCCACCGATCCCGCGGCCGTAGATCGTCCGGACACAGCTCGGGGCGACTAGAGAGGTGGCGCGCCACGGCTCTCTCTGCCGGATATTGGAGATGTGGACCTCAACTGCCGGGACACCGACGGCGACCAGGGCATCTCCGATCGATCGCGAGGTGTGAGTCAGCGCCCCGGGGTTGATGATGATCGCGTCGACTCCATCTGATCCCTGGATGGCATCGACCACTTCTCCTTCGTGGTTGGACTGAGCAAAGAGAGTCTCCATCCCCAGTGTTTCCCCCCACTGGGTCACCTTTTGCTCTAGGTCGGAGAGAGTGGAGGCTCCATACACCTCGGGTTCCCGTGTCCCGAGCAGGTTCAGGTTGGGCCCGTTCAGGACGAGTACCCGCATCAGGCCACCCGGGGGAGGTGATCGGGAAGCAAAGCTCGAGCGGCCTCGATGACATGCCTCGCAAGAGAGCCCTCGGTCAACTCGTATCTGCGGGACATGGCTGTGACGATCGCCTTGATGACCTTCGCGTTGTCCAGACCCGGGGCACGGTCGGCGAGTGCGCCTGTAGTGCGTGGGTCCCAGTCGATCTCGAGGGCGCGGTAGACAGGAATCAGGACGTCACGAATTCGCTCGCCGTCGTCCACCACGACGACACCCCCGACATGGGCTGCACCTCTCACCAGGCGCTGGCCCACACCCATGACCTTCACCTTGCCCCCGACGTTGACCGACCACCTGCCCGGGCAGTACTCCCCGGGCACCTCACCTACGCGTGCATCGAT
Source organism: Actinomycetota bacterium (assembly GCA_032155085.1). Lineage (GTDB taxonomy): Bacteria > Actinomycetota > Acidimicrobiia > Spongiisociales > ZC4RG35 > JARDZU01. The sequence goes on from JALDXM010000091.1 coordinate 5,971, forward strand.
CCCGAGGGTCTCGAAGGCCTCGATCATGAGCCCGGCAATTGCGGAGAAGCGAGCCTCGATGCCCGTCTTGGGGTCGGGTTCCGGTGTGGTCAGGGCGAAGGCGAGTGTGTGCTCGTGGAACACTGCTGCCCGCCCGCCAGCCAAACGCTCCACGGCCCCGAATCCATTGGCCAACGCAGCCCTGACCGCTTGCGGGTAGCCGGGATGGGCGCGATCGGCCCGCCCGAACGCCACGATCGCCTCGGGAACATGGAGTCGAAGCACCGCTCCCAGGTCGCCCCGGGCCACCGCGTCGAGGACAGCATGGCTCACCGCCACGTCGAGAGCGGGGTGTCCCGGGTAGGAATCGGTGGTCAGCATCAGTCGGCTCACTACCAGGAGGATAAGGAGTCCGGTGTTAGCTTGGATGTCTCCTGGGGGGCGACCCTCAGACCCCCGCGTGGAACCATCGCGGACCGGGAACTGTCGAAACGGTCCGACTCGTTCTTGCGTCTGGAGCAGTACTTACATGCCGTAATCGGGGGATCGGATCCTCGTGGAGAGAGAATTGCGCACACGTATTGGCACCGCAGCCTTGGTGGCCGCGGCCCTGGCCCTGGCCGCCTGTGGCGACGCGCCCCTGGGCTCGCTCGGTCAGCGCAGCTCCGATTGGGTGGGGGAGCCAACGGTCATCACAACCTCGACAATTCCAACCACCGTGCCGGTGGTGGTGGATGCCAGGGTCCTGACCTGGTTCAACGATCAGCTCGGCGGTCAGTTTCTCGATGACCCCGAGGCCCTCAAGACAGCGGTATTCGCACGTCGTGGCGGCGACCTATTCATCCAGGCGAGCCGCGCTGAGATCGTGGCCCTCCTCCCGGAGATCAAATTCCCGTCTTCGACGCCGTACCTCTCTGAGTACGTCACCTCGCAGCTGGTGTTCGATGAGCGAGGCGATCTGGCCAGCGACCCTGTGGCGGCCTTCGGCATCTGGTCGTCCGAGCCGTACACGAGGTCGCGGTCTGTGGCTCAGATGATCGTCATGAGCGTCTCGATAGACCCCGAGACTGCCGCCGAGGTGGCTGCGGCCGGCGCCGATAACTCGTGCGAACGGTACGCCGACCGTTCCAATGAGGTCTGTGCCGTGACCACGGTCTCGGGACGACCCGTTTGGTCCCTCGAGGCCGCGAATGGGACCACCATGATCTGGTTCGACGAGCAGTACAGGTATGAGTTGTTTGGCCGCTCCTACGTCACCCCCGACGCGCTGCAAGAGATGGTCCTGGAGCCGGTGCCGCTCTCGGAGCTAGAGGTGACCGCCGGATAACCTTCGCAGGACCGAGCTGGAGGCCAGGCATCTATCACTCCGGTGGCTGGTGGAGCTACCTGCAATACGAC
>JALDXM010000092.1:0-7337 GCA_032155085.1 Actinomycetota bacterium
CACCAAGTGTCTCCCAGTTCGAGTATCCCCGACACCGCCGTGGCGACACAGGCCTCGAGACCGGCGAAGAAAACACCCACCCCGAGGTTTCCGGGTGCATAGAAGGCCCACTTGGCGGAATTGGTCATGACCCGGCCCTGAACCTGGTCCATGATCGGGGTGATATAGGTGCACGTGTCGGTGACGAGCGTGGCGCCGAACGCCTCGATTACAGATAACAAGCCCGTGGGCTCGACTTCGGCGAGGACATCCCGCGAAGTGTTGACATAGAAGGGCATCGTGGTGGTCTGCCCATTCACCAACGCGGCCAGGGCCTCCAGTTCTCGCGCCGAGAAATGCGGCGTTCCCACGCTGATCGCCCCGATCGGCCCGTCTCCGTGGTTCAGGGATTCCCTGGCGCGGATCAGTTCTCCGGCCCCAAGAATGACCCGGCGGATAGCTGGCCCGGCGGTGACGGTCTCCACGGTCGGCGCCTCCGGCGTCACCCCGGCCGCATGAAACAGGGCGACGGCCCCCGAGGAGGCGGCTGCCGCCCCCAGCGCCTTGAGACGGTCCTCGTCGGCCCTGGCATCGAGGCCAACGATGACCACCACCTCGGCCCCGGCGATCTCACCCAGGGCATGCCCGAGGACCGGGTAGAACAGATCGTCGTCCAGAAACCGATCAGGCACCTCGATGTCGATGCGGAGGGTCGCTCGGCGCCCCTCATCGGTGTGAAGCCCGACTGCGGGTGCTCGCCCTGTCAGCGCACAGCAGATGTCTAGGAAATCCCCATAACGAGCCGTCCTGGCCCCGAGCACCGAATTGGCGAAGACGATGGCATTCGACTCGCCCCAAGCGATCTGATCGCCACGGGCGGGCCGGCTCGGCAGCTGATAGGGGGCACAGGTCCAGGTCGGAGCGCACCCCATGGCGACGTAGGCGTCCATCAAGGACTTGGCCGAAGCCGCGATCTCGGGAGGTCCGCGGTACAGCTCCGGGTGGAGGAGATCGAGAGAGGCGACATTGAGAGTCGTCGGGACCACCACCTTCCCACCGCCTTCGACCAGGGACCGTGCGAAGTCGAGGCCCGCCTGCCCGTGATAGAGCCCGCCGTCGATGTGGGCGGAGTTGATGTCGAGGAGCGAGGGCGCCTGCTCTGACTCGCCGACAGCCAAGAGCAGCTCCATGGCCGTCCTGACCGACTCGCCCGACTCACCGGCGAGCATGGCACGGTCTTGGTCGGTCAGGAGCATCGGGTCGTTGTTGGGCCGGCTCAGCCCTCGAAAGGAAGAGCCATCTGGGCCTCGGGCCGGTGGTGACGCTCCAACCCGTTCCACATCAAGTGGTCCATGAACACCCAGGACCGGCGATGGATGGCCGACGGCCCCCACGCCTGCAACGCCGACTTGTGCACCGGGCAGGGGTAGCCCTTGTTGGCCTCGAAGTTGTAGCCGGGATGCTGGTCGGCGACAGCCCTCATCAAGCGATCGCGGCTGACCTTGGCCAGGATCGAGGCGGCTGCGATGGAAAGTGAGGTCCTATCTCCGCGGACGATCCGGGTGGTAGATCCGCCGACGAAATCCCACTTTCCGTCGAGGAGCACATGGTCGGGTACGGCCCCGAGCCCGGATAGGGCACGCTGGGCGGCCAAACGCTGCGCATCCGACATCCCGAGCTCATCGCATTCCTCGTGGCTGGCATGGCCTACGGACCAGGCATCACACCAACCGGCGATGCGGTCGAACAATGCCTCTCGCTCGTCTTCGGTGAGGAGCTTGGAGTCCCTGATCTTGTAGACCCGCCGGTCCAGCGGGACGATCGCCGCACCGACAGTCAATGGGCCGGCCCAGGCTCCGCGGCCGACCTCGTCCATGCCCACCACCACCTCCAAGCCTCGATCCCGGAGTCCCCGCTCGACCCGGAGGCCTGGTGCCTTTCGCTTGAGGCTGGGCCGCAGCTTGGGGGCCGTCGTGGTCATCACACGCCAGCGTAGGACTCGACGCCATTGACCGCCGGTAGCCGCCCTTGATCAGTTGCTCGAGATGTCATCGGGAAAGGTCGATACCAGAGCGAGATAGCCCTGCTGGCGGCGCAGCACCCGTGACCACTGGCCCTCAGGGCGATCGAACGGATCATCGGGGGACGCGGGCACCACATACCAGGATCCCTCCTCGATCTCGGCTTCGAGCTGGCCCGCTCCCCATCCCGAATACCCCGAGTAGATGCGAACCTCGCCCTCTCCCTCCCCTGGCCCCGCCTCCAAATCGACGATGCTCAGGCCGGGGACGCCGGTGGGCTCTCCCGATCGGCCCGGTGCAAGGCCGATGGCCACCCTCGGATCGACAGGGCCCCCGATGTGGACGGTGCCCGGTTCGGCGGCCATGTCTCCCCAGCCCGGGATGTGGCTCTCCACCAGCTCCGTTGTCGGCCTGTTGAGGACCAGCCCGAGGCCGCCCTCCTCGTCGTGTTGCAGGATCAGCACCACCGAACGCCAGAAGTTCGGGTCGATCAGCAGAGGAGTCGCCACCAGAAGATGCCCACTAAGGCTCGGTTCCACCGCGACATCGTGCCACAGCGGATGCGATTCGTGTCATCAGCTGGTCCGCCTGCTTATCGTTCGTCTGATGAGGGCCCTGGTCAAGCATCCCGACGAGGTCGGATTGCGGCTCGACGACGTGCCGATCCCGGAGCTGGGCCCGGACGACATCCTGATCAAGGTCCTGACTACGGGGATCTGCGGCACCGACCTCCATATCTTCAATTGGGATGACTGGGCCCGGGCCACCGTGCCGGCTCCGATCACGGTGGGTCACGAGTTCTCCGGAGAGATCGTGGAAGTCGGGACCAACGTGTCAGGGTTCGAGGCCGGAGAGCTGGTGGGCGCGGAGGGCCATGTTGTTTGCAACCGATGTCGCAACTGCCTGGCCGGTAGGAGGCATCTGTGTTATGACGCCAGGGGAATCGGGGTCAATCTCCCCGGAGCCTTCGCCGACTACGTCACTATCCCGAAGACGAACGTCTGGCGCCACAACGAAGGCCTCGATCCCGAGATCGCCGCGCTGTTCGATCCCTTCGGCAATGCAGTCCACACCGCCCTCGAGTTCGACGTTCTGGGTGAAGATGTCCTGATCACCGGTGCCGGCCCGATCGGGCTGATGGCCAGTGCGGTGGTGGTCCACGCTGGCGCCCGCAATGTGGTCGTCACCGACGTGAACTCCTACCGACTCGACCTGGCCAAGCGTATGGGCGCCACACGCACCGTGGATATTCGCACGGAGGACCTGCGTGAGGTCCAAGACGAGCTCGGGATGACGGAAGGGTTCGACGTTGCGCTCGAGATGTCGGGCAGCCCGTCTGCCATGGAGGACATCCTTCAGAACACGATCCATGGCGCCAACATCGCCATGCTGGGCATACCTTCTGACCCATTCCCGATCGACTGGAGTGTCGTCATCTTCAACATGCTCAACCTCAAGGGCATCTACGGACGGGAGATGTTCGAAACCTGGTACAAGATGAATGTCCTCATCCAGTCCGGTGTCGACATCACACCGGTCATAACCCATCGCTTCGAGGTCGACGACTTCGGGGCCGCCTTCGAAGCCACGGCTTCGCAGGAATCGGGCAAGGTCCTGATCAGATGGGCCGACCCGGCGTGAGCAAAGGGAGAAGGGCGAACTCGTCCACGTCGATCGCCCGGAGGATGGGCCGGGCCACGGCAGGCATGCGCTTCATGCCGTCCTCCCCGATCAGCGCTGGCGGCCCGACCCGATAGCTGGTCCGACTCGCGATCACCTCTCCCCCGCCGGCGGCCTCGAGGTTCTTCAGCCAATCGGTGCCCGGCCCATAGGTCAGGGCGATGATCACGGTCTCGTGGTCGAGCCAGGCGTTCACAGGGGTCCGATACTCGGTCCCCGACTTCCGCCCTCGGTGGACCACCAGGGCAAACCACGGGATCCGGCCGGCGAGGGGCCTCGAGATCCGATTGGTGACGACGCGGTTGAACCGGGCTACGGGTTCGGGGATCGGCAACTCAGATCCGGGCGTCGATCCAGGCAACGATCTCCGCGACGATGTCGGGGCCCTCGGGCTCGTTGAGGATCTCGTGACGAAGCCCTGGATAGAGACGGCGCTCGACGCCCGGCACCTCACCGAGGGCGGCGGTTGACTGCGGTGGGACGATCGTGTCCGCCCCACCGTGCAGGACGAGAGTCGGCACAGAGAGGTCACTCAGGCTCTCATTGAGCTCGTCCATGGCCCCGAACAATGCGGCACCGAGTCGGATCGTCGCCTTCGGCAAGACCAGCGGGTCGGAGAAGTACTCCTCGGCGACCGCCGGATCGCGCGATAGCTGGTCCCCCTTGAAGGCGGCGGGCAATGCCGCCGTCGGTGCAACGCGGGCGCCGACACCGGCCAGAGCCCGCTGCCAGGCCGCCCCACCGCCCAGTGCAGGCGCGGTCACGACGAGCAGGTCGGGTGCAGGTCTGCCGCTGAGGGCGTAACCGAGGGCGAGGTTCCCCCCCATCGACTGGCCCATCAAGACGACCGGCTCAGCCTGTTCCCTGGCCCATTCGACATGCCGCTGGATCTGATCGTGATAACGGCTCCAGTCGTCGATGTCGCCACGGGCACCGCCTGAGGCCCCAAAACCGATCAGGTCGAATGAGCGGACAAACAGTCCGGCTTCGGCGAGGAGGGAACCCGTCCGCTCATAGCGACCGCAATGCTCGGCGAGCCCATGGACCAGGACGACATAGGCACGTGGTGTGCTCTCGGGGACCCATTCTCTGACCAACTCGATACCGATGTCGTCCACCGGCACCGGGCGCGCCACTCCTGTCATCGTCGCTCCTCGCTGTGCCTGGGTGATCCTAAGCCCGGTCAGTCGAAGACATACCTGGTCATGTCGTCGGGGAACTTGGACCAGGCGATGGCCTTCTCCGGGGTCAGGACGCACATGCCACCCGCATAGTCCCCCGACCAGGCGTCGGGCTCCGGGGTATATCCCAGTCGGCCGTATTTCCTCGTGTATTCGATGGAGAGACTCTGACCAAGCTCACCCACGATCGGATCTGAAGGCTTTGTGAGGCCTTCGACGATCGTCACCGTGGTCCCGCTTTCGAGGTGGAGCGCACAGGCCGGGTTATGAGCGATGTTGCGAGCGTGACGGGTCTCCGGTGACCCGTCGTACCAGAATCGCCCGTCGAGCCAGACACCCCACCGCGGCACCACGTGGGGGCGACCGTCGGGCCGCGTGGTGGCCAGCCAGTATTCAGTGGCCTCGACCAGCCAGTCTTCGACGTCGGCCCATGGCAGATAAGGCCCATCCTCCTTGACGCCATAGCCCTCCGGGACCACCGGCCGTCCGGCGATGCGACCGCTCATGTCTTCTCCTTGTGGAAGGGTGGCTTCACGATCCGACCGCCTACCCAGCGATCCCGGATTTGAACCTCGATCCCGGGATCCGAAGGAGGTGGCGAGACGTAGGCCAGCCCGATGCCGGTGTCGAGCATCGGGCTGATGTTCCCCGAAGTGACCTCGCCTTCCCCATCTCGGGTGCGGACCGCGTAGCCGTGTCTCGGGATGCCCTTGTCCTCGAGGACGAATCCGATCAGACGCCGGGACACCCCGGTCGCAGCCTCAGCCTCCAGGCTCTCCTTACCCCGGAAAAGGTGACCGAGGTCGACAGCGAAGTCGAGACCGGCCTGCAGCGGAGTGGTGCTCTCGTCGATGTCCGAGCCCCATAGCGGGAGCCCGGCCTCGAGACGAAGCGTGTCGCGGGCGGCCAGGCCGCACGGGGGGACTCCAGACGACACCAGGGCCTCGACGAGTCGACGGGCGATACCGGTGCTGACACAGATCTCTCCTCCACGCTCGCCGGTGTAGCCGGTGCCGGCAAGCCGAACCTCCTGGCCGTCCCAGGCGCCTATTGCAGTGCGGAAGCGCTTCGGAGCGACTCCGACCAGGTTCTCCAGAATCGAAGGCGCTTGCGGCCCCTGGACGGCGATCAGGGCCGTTTCCGACCGCAGGTCGTCGACCATGCAGCCGGGCTCGGCGCCGAAGGCCGACATGACGCGGTCGTGGTTGGCTGCATTGGGGAATACCCAGTATCTCTCCGGCTCCCACCACCAGACGACGATGTCGTCGACGATCCCTCCCGCCTCGTTCAGCATCAAGGTGTACTGGGTCTGCCCCGCAGAGATCGAGGTCACGTCGTTTGTGGTCAATGCGAGCAACGCAGCCTCCGCCCCCGAGCCGCGTAACTGGAACCTTCCGAGGTGGGTGACATCGAACCAGCCGGATCCGGACCGCACCGCCCGATGCTCGAACAGCACCGACATGTACTGGACCGGCATCTCCCACCCGCCGAAATCGACGAACCGCGCCCCGAGACCCTGGTGGAGGTCGTGCAGAGGCGACCGGTTCATCCGGTCAGACGCTCGCCACGCTCCTCGAGACGCACGATGGCGGGCCGGCCCGGCATCCTGGTCGGCGCTGGAGGCTCCTCCATGTTCTCCGGGCCCTCCAGGCCGTACTTCACCACCAGGTTGAGATAGTCGCGCTGATAGAACAGCTTGCAGTTGATCTCGGGATAGAGCTCCTTGAGACGGCGCAGCTTGCCGTTCTTCTTCGTGACCAGTTTCTGGCTCATCGTCGTGATCTCGATGTAGAGATCGTCATCGGGCAAATAGAAATCTGGCGTGAAGTACTTGCTCGGAGTCCCGTCCTCGTCCCATGCGATCGGGAACGAGCGAGGCTCGTAGTACCAGGGCACCTCGTAGAAATCCAGGAGGAGGGCGAACTGGCGCTCGCTGTTGTGAGCGAAATCGGTCTCGTGTGCCGTCAGACGTTCGCTGATCAGGTGGCTCCTGCCTCGACTACCTCGGCGAGATCCTCCCCGGGGAAGAGGTGATGGATGTCACCCTCCACCTCGTCCTGCACCGGCCCGATGGCGATGCCGAAGACGCCCTGTCCCCGCCGAAAGACATCGACAACCTCTTGCTCGGAATGAGCTGCATAGATGGTCTGCCCGTCGCTCAGGAGAGTGACATCGGCGAGGGGCCGTTCCGAGTCGAGTTGCTCAGCCAGGATCGTCACCGCCGAGCGAATCTTCTTGAGGCTCATCCCGGCGTCGAGGAGCCTCTTGATCACCTTGAGCTGGACGACGTCGGAGAAGGAGTACAGACGTTGTGAGCCCGAACCGGTTGCCTGCTGCAGCGATGGGCGGATCAGATTGGTGCGCGCCCAGTAGTCCAGCTGCCGGTAGGTGATACCGACCAGCTTGCAGACCTGAGGGGCGCGGTAGCCCAGTTCCCGCTCTTGGGTCATCTGAGTCCTCCGGGTTACAACAGTGT
>JALDXM010000093.1:0-7328 GCA_032155085.1 Actinomycetota bacterium
CACCTCTCAGCCGAGGCCCAGCGGGCTCTCGGCCTGGCGGTCGCCGACTGGGTCCAGGCCCAATTCGGGCTCAGCGAGCCTGTCTAATTGGTCAGAGGCTCCGCTCCACGTAGTCCTCCTGCTCCTCCACCAGGCCGAAAGAATCGTCGAAGACGGCCCCTCGAAGCAGCGCCTGACCGCTGTCGTCCACGAATCGGGTTGCGGAAAGGGCGGTGCCGGAAAGGTTCGCACTGGAGAGGTCGGCACCGGCGAAGTTCACCCCCTCCAGGTCGGAGCCAGAGAGATCGGCCCCGCGCAAGTCAGAGCCTCGGAGATCGCTGAGTGACAGGTTCGACTCACGGAGGTCCGCACCCGGAAGCGAGACCCCTCTCAGGTCGCAGTTCTTCAGGTAGAGCCGCCGTAGGTCCAGGTTGGCGGGCTCCCACTCCCTCAGGTCGAGGCCCATCATCACCCGCCCCCGATACTTGTCATATCCGGTCGCAGCCAGGAACCGCTCGACCTGGTCAGGCCGGATCGAGCCACTGGTGAAGCGCTCGTCCCCGGGCCACGGGTCGGCGTTGTTGTGATAGAAGGAGCCCTCCTCCCACCAGCCGAGACGGTCTTCCGCCAACAGCACGATCCGCTTCACCCACTTGAGTGACTTGTAGAAGTATCGGCTCGGGGTGACCACCCTGACCGGGCCGCCATGTCCGATCTCGAGCGGGACACCTTCGAAGGCATGTACGAGCCAGCAATCTTCCTTCGCCAACGAGAAGGGCAGAGATGTGTGGTGCCCGCGCTCGGAGTAAGCCTCGAACGAGACGAATCGGGCCTGATCCGACGGTACTGCCTCGTCGAGGAGCTCCCGGAGGGGGAGGCCGGTCCAGGTCGATCCGAACCGGGTCCAACTGGTGACGCAATGGATGTCGAACTCGAGCTCCTGGTCGGCCCGTGCCAGAAAGGTCTCCAGATCCAGAACGAGTGGGTGCTCTACCAGCCCGTTGATCTCGAGTCTCCAGTTGCTGGGATCGGAAAGCTCGCTCGAAGGCGTCCGCTCCCCGACCATTGGAAAGCGCTTGGTCTCGATCTGGCCGGGCGGGAGGGTGGGGCCAGTCGTCACAGTGGGAGGGTGGTCAACCGGCGAATTGCCCGCTGGGGTCTTCGGCCACCTCGGGGGCGAGGTATTCATCGACCATGTCGGCAATATCGACCCCGGCCACCAGGACGGCGGCACCGGAGTCGGTCGTCGCGTCCGAGACCGGGATCTCGAGCTCATCGATGTTTCCGTTGCTGAGGTCTCGCAACGTCCAGGCGAGGTTGACGGCATCGATGAAAGAGAGCTCGGAGTCGACAGTCACGAAGGGCGCGATGACCTGGGCCATGTCGGCAATGTCTGTCGGGCTGCTGAAGTCGGCGAGCTGTCCCATCATCGTCAGTAGGAACTCACGCTGCCGCTGATTTCGGGTCAGATCGTTCACACCCGGCATCACCCGCCAGCCTTCGTCGGTCAGCTCCTGGGTGCTGCGCGACCGGAGCCAGGCAAGAGTCTGAGCCCCAGTCGCCTGCGTGCAGCCTGCCGGCAGCTCGAGCTGGGCCCTCTGATCACGAACCGGGCGCTCCAGGCAGATCTCGTAGCCGCCGACAGCATCGACCGCCTCCTGGAATCCAGCCAGGTCGACGAGGGCGAAGTGGTCGACGTCGCGACCGATGACGTCCTCCACAGTGCGAGTGAGGGCTGTCGGCCCATTCAGCGATGCACAGCCCTGGAGGGCATCGTTCAACCTGTGCTCGCCGCCGGACGAGCACACGTTGTCGACCAGGAGATCCCTCGGGAGCGACAGCAAGGCGGCCCGAGATCCGTCTGAAGGTCGAATCAGAACCATGACCACGTCCGCTCGCTGTCCGCCGAACTCGCCGAACCCCTCCACACTGGCCAGGTGGTCACGGGAGTCTGACCCTACGAGAAGGATGACCTCCATTTGCTCAGGAGACTCCAAGTCCTGCCCGCTCTCCTCGTTGGCGTCCGCGGGGGTTTCCGTATCTGGCTCGGCCACCGGATCGTCCGGCGATTCGATGCTGACCCGGTTGACATCGTTCCAGGTAGAGAACGCAAAAACCGCTCCTGCAATGAGGAGCAGTCCAATGGCGATGGCACCACCGATGATTACGCGTTTCTTCACAGGTTGGCTCACTCTTACCCGGGCGGGCTGATTCTAAAGGTTTCCGAAGGCGTGCGGATGTGGCCGAGCTAGCTCGCGATGAATTCTGGCAGTCCCAGAAGGCTTCGGACCATGTGGGCGGTCGCTCCCCAAAGCGTATCTCCATCGAGGTCGTAGTACCACACCTGACGGCCGTCCCACGGGACGTGCCACCAGCGATCGGCATCGGCCAGTTCACTCAGCCTCGGTGTGTGGATCCGGGCCACCTCACGTTCGCTCGGGACAAGAACCAGTGGAGTGGCGACCCGGCCAACGACCGGGACCACCCACGGCTTGAACTCCACGGTGTCGATGGGAGGTAGGTATCCGAGTATCTCGACGGTGCCAGGCTCGATGCCCACCTCCTCGTGGGCCTCCCTCAAAGCGGTATCCACCGGCCCGCTGTCTTCCGGATGGGCCCTTCCACCCGGGAAGGAGATGTGCCCCGCATGCGTGGGCATGGTGTCGGGCCGCTTGGTCAGGACCAACCGCACCTCACCCTCGTTGTCCTCGTAGAGCGGGGCGAGGACGGCGGCAAGGTGTGTGCCTTCGCCAAGATCGAGGTCATGCACGAGATGGAGGCGATCCCACATCGAGCCTCAGGTTAAGCCCGCCGATAACCTGACCCCGTGCCGAAGCAAGTGCTCGAGACAGACCGCCTTCGTCTGCAGAGATTCAGCCGACGCGACCACGCCACTTATGACGAGGCGGCGCGCAATTCCCTGCCCGAGCTGAATCAGTGGCTTCCGTGGGCACGGCTCGACTACCAGCATGGCGACACCATCGCCTTCATCCGGGAGTCGATGCAGGCCTGGAAGGAAGACCGGGCCTGGGATTACTCGATCCGGCTGAAGACCGATCCCGACCGTCATGTGGGAAGTGTCTCCCTGTGGACTGTTTCCAAGCTGGGCAAGATCGCCGAATTCGGATACTGGGTCAGGACCGAGGAGCACTCGAAGGGCATCTGCACCGAGGCTGTCGACCGGCTCCTCGAAGAGGCCTTCAACTCACTCGGCTACCACAAGGTGACGCTCCGCATCGCTGTGGGAAATCATGCTTCGGACCGGGTGGCCGAGAAGCTGGGCTTCACCCGTGAAGGGGTCCTCCGAGAGGAGCTGCTAATCCGGGGCAACTGGGTCGACCATTCCCTCTGGTCTCTTCTCGACCGTGAGTATCGGGCGATGCGTCGCGGTGAGGTGCGCGGCACCCGGTGAGCGGACTGGACTCTGCAACCCTGGCCTCGTGGATCGACGATCAGGCACGCCGACACGAGTTCAGCGGCGTGGCCCTGGTCACCGAGAAAGGTGAGCCGATCTTCGAGCATGCGGCCGGTATGGCGCACAGAGGACATGGTGTGCCTGTGACCCCAACCACCCGCTTCCAGGTGGCCTCGGTCACCAAGATGATCACCGCTGCCACGGCATTGAGGCTGGTGGAGGAAGGGGCTCTCTCTCTCGATCGGCCTCTGACTGGATTCCTCCCACCCGACCGCCGTCCTGCCGCCCTCGACGATCGGCACACGCTTCACCATCTCCTCTCCCACACCTCCGGTCTGCCCAACTATCACGACGATGAGGACGAGACCTGGACCTCCTTCACCGAGGCGCTGGAGCGAATCCCCTTCAGCAGGGCGCGGGGTCCTCTCGACGTGCTGCCCTTGTTCGCCGATCTACCAGCCGCTGGGGAACTCGGCGAGTTCGTCTACTGCGATGCCAACTACGTCCTCATCGGGGTGCTGATCGAGTGGGTCTCGGACCGCGCCTTCGCCGATGTGGCTCGGGACAAGGTGCTGGTCCCGGCAGGCATGACTGACTCGGCGTTCGCTGAGCTGGACCTGGAGCCGCCGGGCTTCGCCACCGGCTACGTGGTGTCCGACCAGTCGCCGGAGACCTGGCGATCGAACATCTATCAGCTCACGGCTCGCGGGATGCCCGATGGCGGGCTCACGACGACTGCCCGGGATCTCGAGAGCTTCATCGAGGCGCTCGAGGCAGGAGAGATCCTGAGCGAAGATGGGGTGACACGGATGCTCACCCTGCACGGGAGCGACGAGGTGGAGGACTACGGCTACGGCATGGAGCTGGTCATGGACGGAGGGTCCCCCATCATCTTCGGCCACAGCGGGCTCGACCCCGGAGTGTCCACAGTCGTGTCTTCTGCAACCAGGATCGCGGATCGTGGCCGGTGGCACAGAGGATCGCCCAAGAGCTCGGGCTAGACGACCCCAGAGAGTGATCCCGCCGGTCAGTCGATCGGCTCGACGTCGATGATCTCGCCCGTATGAGCCGTGGGCACGGTCGCGGTGCGGCTGGTGACGAAGACGTTGAACCTCGAGGAAACTCGTCTGGTCAGGATCCGGTGCACCCTGTCTCGGACCGCCGGTATCAGGAGCAGGAACCCGAGCGTGTCGGTGATGAACCCCGGAGAGATCAGGAAGGCTCCCGCCACGAGGATGGCGGCCCCGTCGCTCAACTCACGACCTGGCAGCTGGCCGGCATTCATCCTCGTCTTGATCCGTCCCAGCGTGGAGAGACCCTCTCGCTTGACCAGGATGGCGCCGAGCACTGCCGTGACCAATGCGATACCGAGGGCCCAGCCGAAGCCGATTTGGGACCCGACCCAGAGGAAGGCGGCCATCTCGGCGAGAGAGACGAGCAAGAACAGCGCCATGAACCTCATAGAGAGAACGGTACCCGGACTAGGCCGTTGTCCAGGAAGATGTCAGCCGCTGGCGATCACCCGGCTGGCGTCGCCGACAAAGGTGGCGATCGCCGGGAAGAAGCCGATCACCACGGTGATGGCCAGCGAGACAAGCAGGGCAAGTCGCAGTGAGCCAGCTGGAGCTGCCTCAGCCTCCGGGGCGAACTCACCCACCGGGTCGTCGAGCCAGACGGACTTGACCACACGGGCGTAGTAGTAGAGGGCTATCACCGAGTTGATGGCGGCGATGGCGGCGAGCACCACCGTGGCCGTGCCCCCGGCGATGATGATCGAGCGGAACATGGCGAACTTGGCGAACCAACCGGCCAGGGGTGGGATCCCGGCCAGGCTGAAGAAGAACACGGCGACCAGGACACCAAGCCTGGTATCGACCTGGGCCAGGCCAGCCCACCCGGCGATCTCGCCCGACCGTGTCTTCCTGGCGCCCGCGATGACCACGGCAAATGCCCCCAGGTTCATGACGGCGTAGATGACCAGGTAGATCAGGGTTGCCGAAAAGGCTTCAGCCAGGTCTGAGCCGGCCACGGCGGCGGCCGCAAACGGCACCAGCATGAAGCCGGCCTGGGCGATCGAGGAGTAGGCGAGGAGACGGACGATGTTGGTCTGGCGCAGTGCAGCCAGGTTGCCCACTGTCATCGACGCCGCGGCCAGGATCCAGAGCGCCGGTGCCCAGATCTCGGACAAACCGGGGAGCGCCTGGTACATGACGAGGAGGAAGGCGACGAAGCCGGCTGCCTTGGAGTTGACCGAGAGGTACGCAGTCACCGGTGTTGGCGCCCCCTCATATGTGTCCGGTGCCCAGAAGTGGAATGGAACCGCCGAGATCTTGAAGCCGAACCCGACGATCAGTCCGAACAGGGCGACCACCATGGCGGGCTCATCGGCCATGTTGGCCGTGGCCTCGGCCAGGCCGGCAAAAGTGATCTCCCCGGTGAGGCCGTAGAGCATCGACATCCCGTAGAGCAGGATCGCCGTGGACAGCACCCCGAGGATGAAGTACTTCATGGATGCTTCGTTGGACTTGGCGTCGCCCTTCCTCCAACCGGCCAGCAGGTAGAGCGGGCCCGTGGTCAGCTCCAACCCGATGAACAGGATGATGAGGTCTCGGGCCGAGGCCATGACCAGCGATCCGAGGACCGACGAGAGAAGAAGGAAGTAGTACTCGCCCTGATAGAAGCGATCCGACTCGATGTAGTGATGCGACATCAGGAACACGATGTACGCCGAGACGATGAACACCCCTTTGAGGATCACCGCGAACTCGTCGACCACGTAAGAGCCGTCGAACATCGAGCGCGTTTCTCCCTCGGCCGCCAGGATGACGAGGGGGACCGCGGCTAGGGCCGTGCCCGCCACCGCCACCGTCGCCGTCCAGAACTTCTGGGACCGCGTAAGAAGGAGATCGAGGGTGAAGACGGCCAGCATCGTGGCCACGATGACCAACTCCGGCGCGAGCGCCAGATAGTCGATTTCGAAGGTCATGGGCGGCCCGCCCTCATCCGCATCACCCTCCGCCCAGCGATGCAGTCGTATTCGCGTTGAACACTGTCTCTACCAGCGAAACGACCGAGTCCGTCGTCGAGTTGAAGATGACCTTCGGGTAGAAGCCGATCACCACGATGAGGACGATGAGCGGGACCCAGGCGGTGGCCTCGAAGCGATCAACGTCGTGGAACTCGCGCCCCAGCCATTCTTCGCCCGGCTCACCCAGGTTGACCTGCTGGAGCAGATAGAGCATGTAGGCAGCAGTCAGCACGGTGCCGATCGCGCCGAGCACCATGGCAGTGCGGAACACCCCGAGGGACAGCCCTTCCAGTGGGTTGTACGACCCGATCAGCGACATGAACTCCCCCCAGAAGCCGGCCAGACCGGGCAGGCCCAGCGACGCCATGGCCGTGAAGGCGAGGATCCCGCCCATCACCGGCATGAGCTTGATGTTGCCGCCAAGCCTGGACATCTCCCTGGTGTGGTAGCGATGGGACATCGAGCCGGCCAGGAAGAAGAGGAGGCCGGTGATGAGACCGTGGGCCACCATGCCGATGATGGAGGCGTTGATGCCCACATCGGTGAGGGTGGCGATGCCGAGCATGACGAAGCCCATGTGGCCGACCGACGAGAACGCAATGAGACGTTTCATGTCGGTTTGGGCGAGGCAGGCAAGGGAGCCGTAGATGATCCCTATCACCGCAAGGATCGCGATGGCCGGCGCCCAGCTGGTCGCCTCCTCGGGGAGGATGGGAAGCGAGATCCTGACGAACCCATAGGACCCGAGCTTCAGCATGATCGCGGCCAGCAGTACCGACCCAACCGTCGGCGCCGCGGTGTGAGCGTCGGGGAGCCAGGTATGGAGGGGCCACATCGGCACCTTTACCGCGAAGCCGAGGAACATCGCACCAAAGACCAAGAAGGCGAAGGTTCCTGTGAACGCTC
>JALDXM010000094.1:0-7318 GCA_032155085.1 Actinomycetota bacterium
GCTCGATGTGCTCCAGCACGTCGCTGAACAACGGGCCGACTTCGAGCAGGGTCTGTGCGCTGCGCCGCTCGGCTACCGACAAGACCGCCTGCTCCGCCCGATCCAGGACATGGGCGATCTCCTCGTCGATGTCGAACGCCACGTCGGTCACCGAGGCACCGGCCCTGATCAGCTCCCGTCTCTTGGCGTGCTCCTCGACGATCCCCGCGTAATAGAGGATGTTCGAGGTGGAGGGGACGATGTCGACCAGACGAGTCAGATAGGCGACCCCGCCCACCTTTTCCAGCTCACCCCTTCTGCGCAGCGCCTCCGACACGGTGACAGCGTCGATCGCCTGATTGGTGTCGAACAACTCCCGCATCGCTTCGAAGATGGCCTGATGGGCGGGGACGTAGAAGTCGGGCGGATGGAGCCGGTCCATCACCTCGTTGACCGCCTCCTCGGAGAGGAGCACCGCCCCAATCACCGACTCCTCTGCTTCCCTGGAATGGGGAGGGCTCCGGAAGCCGGGTCTCATCTGCCCCTGTTCGGTTATGCCGCTCATCTATGTCCTCATCCAACAACACGCGAGTGACAGATTTCGCGGACTGGTGGGGCCCTGACGTACAAGACCCCGCCGGAGGGCGGGGAAGCCGATTCTGCCAGCGGGGAAGGTGGCCGAAGATAGGGGTTGGCCGAGTCGCGTCACAAGCCAGAGGGCTCATCGAATTTCGCGGTGGACTCTTTTGTTTTCGCGGTGGAAGGTACTGGGTGAAAAGGCGCGAACTCGATCACTAAATGGAGGAGACCCCACCCGAAGGCGGGGTCTCCAATCGCTGGGAGGAATGTTCGAAGAGGCTGATTCAGGTGGCGGGGATGACGTCCAGTGTGAGTGGGAACTCGACGTCTTCGTGAAGCTTGATGTTGATCTCGTGAAGACCGATCGCCTTGATCGGCTTGGTGATCTCCAGGGTGGACCGGTCGAGGTCGATACCGGTGAAGCGCTTGACGCCCTCGACCACGTCGGCCGGCGAGATCGAGCCGTAGAGCTGACCCTCATCGCCCGCCTGAGCGGCGATGACGACCCTGCTTCCCACCAACTGCGTGGCGAGACGCTCGGCGTCTTCTTTGGCCTTCCGCTCCGACTCGACCCTGGCCTCGCGAATCGCTTCGGCCTGGGCTAGGGCCCCCTCGTTGGCCTTGACTGCCTTCTTCCGGGGAAGCAGGAAGTTACGGGCATAGCCCTCGGCCACATCGACCACGTCGCCGCGCTTGCCCAGCGCGTCGACATCGGAGGTGAGGATGAGCTTCATCGCGTGTTCAGATATGGAAGCAGGGCCATCTCCCGGGCGTTCTTGATGGCGTTGGCCACCTCACGCTGATGAGCCGGGCAGTTCCCGTTCACACGGCGCCCCCGGATCTTGCCCCGGTCGGACATGTACTTGCGCAGCACCGAGACGTCTTTCCAGTCGATGAAGTCGACCTGCTGCTTGCAGAATGCGCACGGCTTGGGACGTCCCCGGCGCATCTCCATCCCCCGGCGCCGCTTGGGCCGCGGGTTGTTCGTGCTCTTTCTTGCCATCTCTTCGATTACTCCTGGATCAGAAGGGCGCCTCGTCGGGCCCGTAACTCTCTCTCGCCACCGGAGCCGGGGGCACATCGGCGCCGCCCTGACCACCCTGGTCGCCTCCGCCACCCCAATCCCCGCCGGAACGCTGGGTCCTGTTCACGGTCGCGGTCGCCCAACGCAGGGAAGGGCCGATCTCATCGATCTGGACTTCCACCACCGAGCGCTTGTCACCTTCGGGCGTCTCCCAGCTGCGCTGCTCGAGACGGCCGGTGACGATGACACGAGCCCCCTTCTGCAGCGACTCGGCGGCACTCTCCGCCTGTTCTCTCCACACCGTGCCGGTGAAGAAACTCGTGTCCTCCTGCCACTCCCCGTCGTTGCCACGCCAGCGCCGGTTCACGGCGAGGCGAATCTTGGCCATGGCCACCCCAGATGGGGTGAAGCGCAACTCCGGGTCGTCGACCAGATTTCCTATCAGTGTGACGTTGTTCGACATGCGAGATCTCCTCTACTCACGTCCTATTGGACCGCTGGGTCGATCATGCCCCGACCCTGTGACGGATTTCCAGTCATCCGGCTTTGCGGACGATCTTGTGTCGAACCACCTCGTCGGCCAGCGACAGCATCCGATCGAGTGAGTCGACGGCAGCCGCCTCTGCCTGGAATGTGACCACCGAGTAGTAACCCTCGGAGAAATGGTCGATCTCGTAGGCGAAGCGCCGCTTCCCCCAGAGATCCTTGCCATCGACCGTGGCACCGTGGCCGGAGAGATGGGACTCGAGATCGGTGATCCTGGCCTCCACCTCGTCCTCGGCCAGGTCGGGCCGATGAATCGTCATTACTTCGTAGTCGCGCATGTGACCTCCTGTGGACATCCGATATGGAAGGCCCCACCAACACGATGGAGCAGGGGTTTCACGCATCCCGACGGCGCGAGACGCCGGGGGCGGAGATCGGATTGTAGGGCTATCTCAGCCGGAACCCGAAGTCGTCAGCATCGCACCGTCTTCGAAGGTGAATTCCCCGGAAGGGGTCTCCAAAGACCAGCTCACCGGGAAAGACGTCGGATACAGAGCGCAGGGCTCCTCGGCACACGGCTCCATGGCGACCATCGAGATCAGAGCGCCGTTGGGGTCGAAGTGCCACAGGTCGAGGGGGATGACGGTGTCCCTCATGTGGAACGTCGGGACCGCCGGCGGGTCGAAGATGAACATCATGCCATCGATGCCCTCGGGCAGCTCCTCGAGCATGCTCAAACCCTTGCTCCGTTCCTCCTGGCTGTCGGAGACCCACACGTTCAGCGTGGTGTCGTCCACAGTGATCTCCTCAACGGGGAAAAGATCGGCAGCCGCCGTCCCGGGAACCGATTCTTCGACGGGGACTGTGGTGCCGGCTGTGGCTCCGCCGCACGCAGCGACGAGTAGGAGAGCAGCGACTAGCCGGATTTCCGGCCTCTGAGCATCTCGGCCGCGATCTCGTCCGGCACGTGATAGGACTCGTCTTCACCGGGGAAGTCACCGGACGTGACGTCGGCGACGTACCTCTCCAGAGCGGCGACGGCTTCGTCGGCCAGGCTGGCGTAGGGACGGACGAACTTGGGATAGCTGCCCGAGCCCAGGCCGAGGACATCGTGGAACACGAGAACCTGGCCGTCAGTGGCTGGACCGGCGCCGATGCCGATGGTTGGTATGTCGACCTCCTTGGTGATCAGCTCGCCGAGAATATCGGGCACACCCTCGAGGACGATGGAAAAACAGCCAATTTCTGCGATGGCAATCGCGTCCTCGATCAGCGCCTGTGCAGCGTCGACCATCTTGCCCTGAACCTTGAAACCGCCCATGGCATGGACCGATTGCGGGGTGAGCCCGAGATGGCCCATCACCGGGATCTCGGCGTCGAGAATCGCCTGGATCATGGGCAGCCGTTTCCGGCCCCCTTCGAGCTTGACCGCCTCAGCTCCGCCCTCTTGCACGATGCGACCGGCGTTGCGCACCGTGTCTTCGACCGAGACGTGGAAGCTCAACCAGGGCATGTCGACCACGAAGAGCGCCTTCGGATCGGCCCGTTTCACCGCCCTCGCATGCATGATCGTCTCATCCATGCCGAATTCGAGAGTCGTGGACATGCCGTGGACGACATTGGCCGCCGAATCTCCGACGAGCACGATGTCGACACCGGCGCGGTCGGCAATCACCGCACCCGGGTAGTCGTAGGCGGTGACCATCGAGATCTTGGGCCCGCCCTTCCTGGCCCTGATCGAGGGGACGGTGACTTTGGAGCGCATGGCTGAAGGATACCGACGTGCCTGCCATCACATTTCCCGATCTGGCATGCCTGCGGGCCGTGGATAGCATGCGTGTGTCCCCGTAGCGCACGAAGGTTCACGATGCCCAAGGTGTCACGGTGGCGCCTTTTCTGGACGATCGTCTCGATCGGTGCTGCCGTTTACGTAGTTCTCAACAACCCGGTCAACCTCGGGCTCGACCTGCGGGGTGGGACTCAGATCGTCCTCGAAGCCCAGGACACCGCGGACGTGACCGTGGACAGCGACGTCACCGCCCGAACCCTCGAGGTCCTCCGCCGCCGCGTCGATGCCTTCGGAGTCGCCGAACCGACCCTCCAGGCTTCTGGCGACCGGCGAATCATCATCGAGATGCCCGGTGTCGATGACCCTGACGCCGCGCTCGAAGTGATCGGCCGCACGGCCCAACTCACATTCCATCCCGTGCTCGAGTCGGTGCCGACCGGCACCGAGCCGCAGACCGAAGACGCCATCGTTCTGCCCGGCGAGCCCGGAGAAGATCTCGTGCTGGGCCCGACCGCGGTCAGTGGGGACCAGGTGGAGAGCGCCGCCGCCATCTTCGACACACAGGGGTCCGGCCTATGGGCGGTTTCGATCAACTTCCTTCCCGAAGGCGAGCAGCAGTGGGCCGAGCTGACCGCGGAAGCAGCGTGTGCGCCTCCCGGCGACCCCACCCGCCGGATCGCCATCGTCCTCGACGAGAGCGTTTTGTCCAGCCCCGGTGTGGCCACCTCCGTCGAATGCAACGTGGGCATCACGGGGGGCGAGACCCTGATCACCGGGAACTTCGACGAAGCGAGCGCCGGGGAATTGGCTCTTCTCGTTCGCGCCGGCGCCCTGCCCGTGCCGGTGGACGTGATCGAGCAGGGCACAGTCGGGCCCTCACTGGGTGAGGCAGCCATCGAGGCCAGCCTGCAGGCGGCGCTGATCGGCGCCGGCCTCACAATCCTCTACATGATGGCCTACTACCGGCTCATCGGAGTGGTCGCCGCCATCTCGCTTGTGGTGTATGGCTTGCTGTCCTACGCAGCGCTGGTGTGGCTGGGTGCGACGCTGACCCTGCCCGGAATCGCCGGATTCGTCCTGGCCATCGGGATGGCGGTCGACGCCAATGTCCTCGTATACGAAAGGGCCAAGGAGGAGTACGCCGAAGAGCCATCCGTGGGCAACTCCCTGGTGGCGGGCTTCCAGCGCGCCTGGAGTGCGATCCTCGACGCCAACGTCACCACTCTCCTCTCGGCCGTCCTCCTCTTCTTCTTCGCCTCGGGTGCAGTCCGTGGGTTTGGCGTGACTCTGACGATCGGTGTGCTGGTGTCGATGTTCTCGGCGCTGGTGGTGACCAGAGTCCTGCTCGAGCTGCTGGTGAGGTTCGCCGGCGTCGAGAACAGACCGGGCCTCATGGGCATGACGGTCGGGCGAAAGTTCCTGGAGAGGTTGCGCACCTCAGGGATCGACCTGTTCACCAGTCACCGCCGATGGCTGATCGTCTCCGCGGTCCTGCTCGCCGTCGCCATCACCGGCATGGTGGTCAGGGGCCTCAACTTCGGCATCGAGTTCACCGGTGGTCGACTTGTCGAGTTCAGCACCAGCCAGGAAGTCGATCTGGAGACACTGCGGGGCGACCTGGGCGAACACGGCTTGTCCCGAGCACTGATCCAGGAGACCGGCGAAGGCAACGTCGTGATTCGGACCGAGGAATTGAATCCCGAACAGGAACAGGCGCTGGAAGAGACCGTTGCCCAGCATGGGGGCGAGGTGGCGATGGTGCGGGACCAGTTCGTCGGGCCAACTCTGGGTGACGAGATCCGCAACCGCGCCTTGATCGCCCTAGGTGTCGCTCTTCTTGTTCAGCTCATCTATTTGGGCATTCGGTTCAGATGGACCATTGGTGCCTCCGCCGTCATCACGATGTTCCACGATGTGATCATTGTGCTCGGGCTGTTCGCCTGGCTGGGCAAGACCCTCGACGGCGTGTTCCTGGCCGCGCTCCTGACGATCATCGGCTACTCGATCCAGGACTCGGTCGTCATTTTCGACCGGATCCGCGAGAAGCAGGCGGAAAGGCCCGGGGAGCCTCTTGCCCCGCTTGCCAACGAGGCATGCCTCCAGACCGTGCCCCGCACCATCAACACCGGTCTGGGGGCGATCATGATCCTGGTCAGCCTCTACGTCCTGGGTGGCGACACACTCTCCGACTTCGCCCTCGCCTTGCTGGCCGGGATCCTGGTCGGCACCTATTCGTCGGTGTTCACGGCAACTCCCATCGCCATCACCCTCGAAGACAGGTTCCCCCGTTCCGTTCCCGAGCCCGGCCCGAGCGAGCGAAAGCAGCACCAGAAGCAAAAGGCCGCTCCCAAGCGAATCTTCGAGTAGTCCCAGCTCCCAGTCCTAAGGACCAAGTACCTTCCTAACCCACTCGATGTCGGCGGACTGCTCCTCGACGCCACCCGGTGTCTCGACCGCAACAGGCGCCCCGGCCTCCACGATCATCCGGCCCATCTCTTCGGGTGGGATCTGTCCAAGGCCCAGGTTCTCGTGACGATCCCGACGTGAGTCGAAGGGGTCCTTGGAGTCGTTGACCTGGACCAGGTCTATCCGCCCGGTCGCCTCCATGATCCGGGGGACGACCTCGTCCAGTGGCTCACCTCCGGCCCAGAGATGACACGTGTCGAGGACAAAGCCGACGCCGTAGCCGCCGACTTCCTCGAAGAGACGGGCGATCCACTCCACCCGACGCGCTACGGCTTTGTCGCCACCAGCCGTGTTCTCGATCAGGATCGGGACCTCGGTGTCCACCGCGTCGAGCGCCTTCCGCCACCGATCGATCCCCTCTTCCTGAGGACCATCACCGGTCACGTGGCCACCATGAACGATCACACCGAGCGCTCCCACCTCGGTGGCGGCGTCACACGTGTCCTGGAGGATCTTTCGTGACGGGATGCGGACCCGGTTGTTGTCCGCGCAGACGTTGATCAGATATGGGGCGTGCACATACACGGGGATCGAGGACTTGCGCAACGCCTCGGCATCGGGATGTGGAGGTGGCTTCTTCCAGGACTGCGGGTCCGACAGGAAGATCTGGACCAGGTCAGCGTTGCGCTCTGCCGCCTCGTCCAGGGGATGGACGGAGGGGACATGCGCCCCGACCGCGATCACGGGGCGTCAGGGAGACGCGCGGTGTGGGCTCGAGCTTCCCTCGTCGCAGCCTCCACCGCATAGTCGCCGATCTGCTCCGCCACCTTCGCCGGGGGGGTTGCCCAGTCGTCGGCGAGGAGCCCTAGCACCTTGGGCTCCAGCCATCGTGCTCCCCATGGGTGAGCCGGCAAGACCCCACGCTGCGTCAACGTGATGCGCAGCAGGAGCAATACGTCTCCCTCGTCAGTGATCTCATCGGCGCCGATGTCGGTGATGTCGCGCCAGGGTATGAGGTCTGGCTTACGGAACGGCCCCCGCAGTCTCACCAGGAG
>JALDXM010000095.1:0-7281 GCA_032155085.1 Actinomycetota bacterium
CCACCAGTGCTGTGATCATGCCGGCCGACTTTGCCTGACCTGGCTCCCCCACCGGCCGACTTGCCTGACCAATCAAAGTCACGCCTTGAGGGCGGCGATCACCTCACGGAGAGCTTCGCGGTCGGTATGTAGGGCGGTCGGACCGATGGTGTAGAACCCGATGCGTTGGACCCGGTCGTCATATCGGTCCTTGATGGCCTCGGCGAGACGGTCGATCGGAGCCGCCACGCCGACCGTCAACACCGCCTCGTCGGGGACGAGTGCGGACATCTCCAGCCATTGGCCCCGTTTCGACATCGCAGTCAGCTCTCCGCCGAAGTCCCAACCTTCGGCCTCGAGCACCGGCAGGTAGGACGGGGTGGACGCGTAGAACGCGATCTGCTGTCTCACAGGTTCTATCGCTTGCTCGACCTCCGACTCAGTCTCTCCGGTCATGACGAAGACAGTCGTGGCGAGCTCGACATCGGCGATCGACCGGCCCGCCCGCACGGTCCCCTCTGCGATCGACGGGATCACTACCTCGTCGAGATAACGGGTCGTGTGGAACGGGTGCACATGAAACCCCTGACACACCTCACCGGCCACACGGCTCAGATGGGGGCCCACACCGGCGATATAGACCGGGATATCCGGATGGCGAATCGGGCCCGGGTTGAAGAAGGGGGTGATCAGGGAGAATTGGTAGAACTCCCCTTCGAACGAAAGTGGGGATGAGCTCTGGAACGATTCCCAAATGGTCCGGAGCGCCTGGATGTACTCGCGGAGGCGGGGAGCCGGACGGTCCCATGATGTCGAGAAGCGACGGACGATGTGAGCTCTCACCTGGGTGCCCAACCCGAGGATGAATCGGCCACCTGACATCCGGGCCAGGTCCCATGCGGTCATCGCCGTCACCATCGGTGAACGGGGAAATGCGACGGCGATCGCAGTGCCCAGGTCTAACCCGGGCTGTGCCACGCCAGCGATCGCCAGCGGGAGGAAAGGGTCGTACTGGGTCTCGGCGGTGAAGAAGCCGTCGTAGCCGGCTTCAGCGGCTTCAACCGCCGCCTCGCCGGCCTGCTCTGGAGGGCTCGGCGGGTAGTAGAAGTCCACCTTCATGGGCGACTCAGGGTAGATCCTGCCTGCGATGGGTACGATCCCGGGCACCATGAAGACCCTGGCCAAGGTGATCGGCGTCGTCGGCGCCACAGCCGCAGTCATCTGGGCGATGCGCGACCGGTTCATATCTGTGGCAGCCTCTCGCGAGCCCGAGCCGCCGGTGCTCAGGGTGGCTTCGACGGGCCCGGAACCGGTGAGCATCGACGCCATCGACGGGATCGGCCCTGTGTTCGCCGGACGGCTCAAGGGTGCCGGCATCGACGATGTCTCCAAGCTCGCCACGGCGACTCCGGACACCATCGCCGAGGCGGCTGGAGTCAGTGGGGCCAGGGCCCGGACCTGGATCGAACAGGCTCGCTCGCTGGCCTGACCGTGCCCTATCTGCATCCGCCGGAGGATCTCGGCGACCTCCTCGATGGGGAGCCTTCGTACCGGGTCGACCAGTTGCGCCGGTGGCTCTACGAAACGCCTGTCCTCAGGAGTGAGGACATGACCAACCTCCCCACCCAGCTGCGAGAGCGTCTGTCCGATCACTGGCCGTTCGCGGTCGAGACCGAGCAGTCCGCCGACGGGGGAACCACACGCAAGTGGCTGTTCCGTGCACCAGATGGTGCTGCGATCGAGTCGGTGCTGATGGGCTACCCCCGCCGGGCCACTCTCTGCATTTCCAGCCAGGCAGGGTGTGCTCTCGGCTGCACCTTCTGCGCCACCGGCCAGTTCGGGTTCGAACGACATCTGGATGCCGGCGAGATCGTCGCCCAGGTCGCGTTTGCGCGAGCCTTCCTCCGCCAGGTCGGTATGCCCGGCACACCCGACCATCTGACCAACGTGGTGTTCATGGGTATGGGTGAGCCTTTGGCCAACTACGACCGCGTGCGTGAGGCCATCCGCCGACTGGTCGAAGTGATGGGTCTGTCGGCAAGGTCGCTCACCGTGTCGACCGTCGGCATGGTGCCCGGCATCAGGCGGCTCGCCGAGGAACCGTGGCCGGTCTCTTTGGCTGTGAGCCTCCATGCCGCGGATGACGAGCTCCGCAGCTCATTGGTCCCGATCAATCGGCGTTACCCGCTGGCCGAGCTCGAAGCTGCAGCTGCCGCCTACTTCGAGAAGAAGCGGCGGCGCCTCTCGATCGAATGGACGATGATGGACGGCGTCAACGACACCGAGGATCAGGCAGCCAAGCTGGCTGAGATCGCCCGCCGGCTTCGAGCCCATGTCAATCTCATCGCCCTGAATCCGACTCCACTGACCAAAGAACGGGCGTCGAGTGAGGCCGTGATCGGCCAATTCAGCCGGGAATTGACCCGACGCGGGGTGAATGTGACAGTCCGTGATACCCGGGGTAGAAACATCGACGCAGCCTGCGGGCAATTGCGTCTTCTGGCCGGAAAACCAGGCCTTCGCGTCTCCAGCCCTGAACCAGAGGTTTAGGTAGCAATTTCGCGATCTGAGGTTAGGGTGGCCTCGCGGACGGAACAGGGGCCTGGAGGAGTTGGTCCTTCATGCCAGTCAATAGACGCGCCCGCGCTCTCGCCGTTGGCACCGTCATTGCGCTGACAGTTGCTCTCTTTTCTCTTGAGTACACGGTGCAGCGCGGAGACACGCTGAGCGAGATCGCTCGTGATCACGGCGTATCACTCTCCGATGTAATCGAGCTCAACGAGCTAGCCAACCCAGACTTGATTCGCCCCGGTGATGTCATCCTGATTCCGGGTGTCGATGGCTCCCCTGAGCAAACCCATGTGGTGGCCAAAGGCGAGAGCCTCTTCAAGATCGCCGGCGTCTACGGGTCCAGTGCCCGTGCGATCGCCGAGGCGAATTCTCTGGCGAATCCGGACCTGATCCAGCCCGGGCAACAGCTGTTGATCCCGGCCACCCGGAAGAAGTCGCCGGGGACCACGTCAGGCTCCGCCGGCGGCAGCGGTGGCGGTCGGTCGGGCAACTACCACATCGTGCAGACAGGCGACACATTGGACTCCATCGCCAGCCGCACTGGGGTTCCTGCAGACCAGATCGCAAAAGCCAACGGGATAGTCAATGGACGGGTGTACACCGGCACCCGTCTCCTCCTCGATGGACCGTCGTACACCGCGTCCGGAGGCGGCGGAACGGGAACCTACGTGGTCCAGAGCGGTGATCGTCTAGGCGACATCGCGGCCAAACACGACACCACCATCTCCAAACTCGCCGACCTGAACGGTCTGTCCGACGTGAACCTGATCCGTTCGGGCCAACAGCTCAAAGTGCCGGGCGGCTCGAGCTGGGTGTGCCCGGTGGAGGGCGCGAGCTACTTCAACGATTGGGGGTTCCCCCGTGGTGACAGTCGCTATCACGAGGGCAACGACCTGTTCGTCCCGAAGGGATCTCCGGTCAAGGCTCCGGTTGCAGGGACAGTCGAGCTGATCGAAGGGACCATCGGTGGCCTTCAGTTCAACCTCCGCGGCGTCGACGGGATCGAGTACCTCGGCTCTCACCTCGACTCGGCCGGCATGACCGGCGAGGTGGGCGCCGGTGATGTGATCGGCTACGTCGGGAACTCGGGCAATGCCGCCGGAGGGACTCCCCATCTCCATTTCGGGATGTACCGCAACGATGCAGCGCTCAATCCGCTGCCTTCGCTGGTGGCCAACGGCTGCTGATGGGGTCAGGCCATCCGCTCGCGTAGCTGATCGAGACGGATGGCACCTGCCTCGAGAAGCTTGCGGTGGAAATCTTTGGCGTCATATCCCGGCATCGACATCGCACGGGAGCGGATTTCGAGGATCTCCCTCTCCCCGACCTTGTAGGAGATGGCCTGACCAGGCAGGCCAAGGTATCTCAGCACCTCGGATTCGGCCACGTCCGGCGCTTGCAGCCCGATCTCGACCATGTAATCGACGGCGATTTCGTGGTTCCACGTCTCTCCGGGATGCAGCGGTGCGTCTTCAGGGATCCGCTTCTCGAGATGGGCACCGATGTCCAGCACCACCCTGGTCGACCTGAAAAGCTGGCTCGCCAGGAGCCCCAGTCTGTAGTCCGGATTCCCGAAGTACCCCAGCTCGTCCATCAGCCGCTCGGCGTACAGGGCCCATCCCTCGCCCGATCCCGGGTACCACACGAACAGACGGTGGAATCGGGATAGTCGCTCACGCTGGAGCACAGCGACCCCGACCTGGAGGTGATGTCCGGGGAAACCCTCGTGGTATGCGGTGGCCACCTCTTGCCAGTGGGGGATCCTGTCACGTTCACCAAGGGCATACCAGATAGAGCCCGGCCGGCTGAGGTCTTCCGACGGGGCGTGGTACCAGGCTCCGAGGCTCCCACCAGGTGGGGCGAGGTTGACCGTCACATCGCGGATCTCGGGGGGCACATCGAAGGCGTCGCCATCGAGCTGGTCCACAGCCTCGGCCTGGATCGATCGCACGAACCCGGCGAACTCCTCGTGGCTGGAGGACGACCGTGCGGGATCGGTGTCGAGGAGCTCGATGACTTCTCCGATGCTTCGGCCGGGATCGATCTCGGCTGCCGTGCTCTTCATTTCTCCGAGCAGTCGATGGACCTCAGACCAGCCCCATTCGTAGGTCTCGTCGAGGTCGAGAGCCATGCCGAGGTAATACTCGGCATCGGTGACGTACCGCTCCCTGCCACACGCATCGACCGGGAGGGTGCGGGGCAGGTACTCGGTCTCCAGCCAATCGGCAAACTGTGACGATGCGCCCAGGGCCGCGGTCACAGCTTTAGCCACCGCCTCCTCTTCGCCACCAGCCGCAGCTGCCCGTGCCGGCAGGTCGCTGAATCGAGAGTCGTCGCCGGCCACGGAGCGGATTTGGTCGATGACCGTCTTGACCTGGCGCTGGGCGACTACATCTCCCTCATCAAGCCCGACCTGCAGGCTTGCCCGGTATCCGTCGAGCATCACTCCCCAGGTGCTGAGCCGTGTGGAGATCGCCTCCCATGCCTCCCGGCCCTCCTTGGGCACCACGTCGAAGGTGTCCCGAGCACTCTGGAACGGGCTGTGCAGGTGATTGAGATCTCGGCGCCAATGACCACTCTCGTGACGCCGGAGCTCGGTGTTCAGATGGGAGGCGACCACCCTGGCTGCGTCCGCCTGCACCGGGTCCGGGTCGTCGACATAGGCAGCGAGCTCAGCTGCGCCGGCCGCATAGAAGGCGGCCTTGGCCGCTTCACCATCGGGGGAGAGGTCGTCCCAGAGATGATCATGGCCCTTGACGCCGGCAAATGTGGCTGCCATCGGCGACAGCTCGGCGTAGGCGTCTGTGAGCCGGTCACAGATCTGAAAGACAGTGGACATATCGGGCCCTCCGGTGCGGACGATGAGGCTAGATGTGCCGCCGGGACGAGGTCGATACGCTTTCAACCGTGCAGGACCTGATCGAGGTCAGGAATGACGAGCGTTTCGACCTCGAGCGACTTACTCGCTGGCTGTCAGGCCAAACATCTCTACCCGACGGTCACCCCGAGGTGTTGCAGTTCTCCGGGGGCAAGGCGAATCTCACCTATCTGCTCCGGTTCCCTGGTGGCGAGGAGCTCGTGCTGAGGCGGCCACCTCTGGGACCGGTGGCCGAGAGCGCCCACGACATGACACGGGAGCACACGGTCCTGTCGAGGTTGTGGGCGGGCTTCGACAAGGCTCCCCGCGCCTTCGCGCTGTGTGACGATCCGTCGGTGATCGGGGCTCCCTTCTTCGTGATGGAGCGAAAGCCGGGAATCGTCATCCGTGATCAGGTACCGGACAGGTTCGGAGGTGGCAAAGACCCCGGGGCGAACCGGGCCCTCTCCCAGGTCGTCATCGACACCCTGGTCGAGTTCCATGCCGTCGACGCGGCGGTCTGCGGGCTGGGCGAGCTGGGTCACCCCGAAGGCTTCCTCGAGCGACAGGTGACAGGGTGGTGGGGCCGATGGGAGAAAGCCCGGCACGAGGACAATCCTGTCGCCGATGAAGTGGGCCACTGGCTGCGGGAAAACCTGCCCGAGTCCGGCCCACCAAGCCTGCTCCACAACGACTGGCGGCTGGACAACATGGCGGTCTCCCCTGACGATCCCGGGCTCTGTGTCGCCGTCTACGACTGGGACATGGCCACCCGAGGTGACCCGCTAGCCGACGTCGGGACCCTCATGGCGTCTTGGTACGAGGAAGGTGAAGAGCGCTCGACCCTGGCCCCGATGCCGACGACCTCCCCTGGTTGGATGCGTCGTGGTGAGACATTGGAGCGCTACGGGACGCTCTCCGGGCGCGACCTCACTCACATCGACTGGTATGTGGTCTTCGGCACTTGGAAGCTGGGAGTCGTCCTCCAGCAGATCTACATCCGCTGGCTGCGGGGACAGACCGAGGACAACCGGTTCGAGCCGCTAGGCAAAGGCGCCCGCGCCCTGTTCCGGCTGTCCGCGGATCGGCGTCGCTGACGCTGTCAATCCCGGTTGACACAGGTCCTTTGTCAACCTAAGATGACAGGGCAATGACCTCGACGATGCTGATTGCCGGCTCCGATAGTGACGACCCCGAAAAGGGTCTCCAGGCGGTGGTCGTGCTGAGAAGGCTCACCGACAGGCTCGAGGAACGACATGTGCGGTCGGCGCGAGCGCACGGCTGGACCTGGCAGCAGATTGGTGACGCCCTCGGAGTCTCCCGGCAAGCGGTCCACAAGAAGTATGGGAGCTAGAGGTGTTCGAGCGGTTCACCAGGGAAGCGAGACATGTCGTCACGTCGGCCGTCGACGAGGCCGAGCGGCGCGGTGACTCCCGCATCGGGACCGAGCATCTGCTGATCGCCATGGCCGGGGCTGAGAGCCTGGGTGGGATCTTCCCCACCCCGGACGAGCTGCATGACCAGCTGGATCGTCTCGATGAGGATGCGCTGCGTTCGGTGGGCCTCGATCCCGCCCTGCTCATGAATGACCCTGCGCCCCGCCCGGGGCCACGGACGAGACATATTCCCTTCACGGGCGCAGCCAAGGACCTACTCAAAGGTGCTCTGAAAGCGGCGATTGCGCTCGGTCACCGTCATATCGGTGTGGAGCATCTGGCCCTGGGCCTGACCGCGGCAAGCCGGCCCGACCGTGCTCTCGCCGCCCTGGAGGGCCTGGACATATCAGCCGACCTGCTCCGTGTCGCCCTCCTTCACCACTTCGAGAAGGCCTCCTGAAGCCAGTCACAAGCGAGCGAATCCACGGCTGGCAACCC
>JALDXM010000096.1:0-7195 GCA_032155085.1 Actinomycetota bacterium
GATGGAGGCGGAACGGCTGCTGACCCTGGTCTTCCCGGAGGCGAGGACGAGGTCCATCGATCTCCAGAAAGATGGTTGATTGGTCGTTCAACTCGCTGGACAAAAGACATGGCATGTGCCAACGTTGGATCAAGAAGAGCCCGAAGGGTGGCTTCGGCCGCTCATCGGGCTCTTCCTAATCCCCCACGGACAGACGACTCCGTGGCTGGACGAGGAAGGGATCGCCATGACATCCAACGAGCCGCCACTTCTAACCCGTGAGGGTCGAGCGCGTCTCGAGGAGAGAGCCCGTCGTCTCGAGGAGGAGACGATCCCCACACTTGTCGAGGCCATCGACGAAGAAGACGACGAGATGGCCCCTCGTCTGGAGCAAGACCTGGCCCAGCGCGAGCTCGAGCAGCTCAAATACGTCCTGGAGACGGCCGGCGACGTCTACGACATCCCCGAGGAGCCGGATGTGGTCCAGATCGGTGACTGGGTGACCGTCAAGACCGAGGACGGAGAAGAGGTGCGACATCTGATCGTCCACCCTGCCGAGGCGGGGGTCGACACCAACCGGATCTCGGCAGACTCGCCGCTGGCGACGGCCATCCTCGGCAAGCGTGTGTCCGAGGAAGTCACCATCGAAGCCCCGAGCGGGGCTTATCGGGCCACCATCATCGAGTCGAAGCGCTCGGAAGTCTGACCTGTCGTCAGGCCAGGAACCAGTCCACCTCGGCCAGACGCGATTCGGGGACAGTCCTTGGCACCGCGACGGCGGTCGCAAGCGGCACCACGGTCACATCCTGCCCATGGCAAGCCACCATGACCCCGTGATCCCCTACCAGGGCCGCCTCAGCCGCGCGTACTCCCATCCTCGTGGCGAGAACCCGGTCGAACGAGGTGGGAGTGCCGCCGCGTTGCAGGTGTCCCAGGATCATCAGACGGGTCTCGAAGCCGGTTCGCGCCTCCAGCTCGGCAGCGATCAGGCTCGACACGCCGCCCAATCGTTCGAAGCCCACGACGTCGACCCCTGCAGTGACCGTCTCTCCGGTGGGACCGGGCACACCCTCGGCCACGATGACGATGGAGTAGTCCCGGACCGACCTGTGCCGTTCGACGAGGCGGGCCGCCAGCTCATCGAGGTCATACCGGCGCTCCGGCACCAGGATCGCCTCCGCTCCGCCGGCCATGCCGGCGTGGACGGCGATCCAGCCCGACTGCCGCCCCATCACCTCGACCACCATGATCCGGTTGTGTGCCTCGGCCGTTGTGGTCAGGCGATCGATGGCATCGGTCACGATCTGGACCGCAGTGTCGAACCCAAATGAGATGTCTGTCCCCTCGATGTCGTTGTCGATGGTCTTGGGGACTCCCACCACAGCCAGGCCCTCTTCGGCAAGACGCGCCGCGGTGCGCAGTGACCCATCACCGCCGATCACGACAACCACCTCGATCCCTGTCGCCTCGAGCATCGGAGTCAGAGAAGCCAGCCCGCCGCCATGCTCATAGGGATCCGTTCGCGAGGTGCCAAGGATGGTCCCACCCCTGGTGAGGATCCCCCGCACATCGTCCCTTCCCAACGGCACGACTCTCCCGTCCATCAGGCCGGCCCAGCCGTCTGCGATGCCCGAGACCTGGGCCCCGCCGGCCACGGCCCGAGAGACCACCCCACGTATGGCAGCGTTGAGCCCGGGACAGTCCCCGCCGGCCGTGAGCAATCCGATGTGTGTCATTGGCTGGATATTGGTCGCTGCGGATAGGCTTCCGCCGGTTCTGATCGGGAGCGAGTGGAGGTTCAGAGTGCCCGAAGAGTTCTTTGTCGACGTATCAGGCCCGATCGGGTTCGCCGGTCTCGACTCAGATGACGACCTGGCGTACCGCGTCTACGACCCGGAGCGAGTGGTCCTTGGCAAGCGTATGGAGGACCAGCTCAGGATCGCCGTCTGTTACTGGCACTCCTTCAACTGGCCCGGCAGCGACGTCTTCGGCTCCGGGACCTTCGACCGGCCCTGGCTCGGTCACAACGACGACCCGTTGGCGGCGGCCCACCAGAAGATGGACGCTGCTTTCGAGTTCTTCTCGAAGCTGGGCACGCCCTTCTATTGCTTTCACGACGTCGACATAGCTCCCGAAGGCGACACCTTCGCCGAGTCGGCCGCCAACCTCGACACCATGGTCGATTACGCCGAGAAGAAGATGGCCGAGACCGGTGTCCGTCTTCTCTGGGGAACCGCCAACCTCTTCTCCCACCCTCGCTACGCCGCGGGCGCGTCGACCAATCCCGATCCGGAGGTGTTCGCCTACGCGGCAGCTCAGGTCAAACATGCCCTGGAGGCGACCCTGCGTCTCGACGGCGCCAACTACGTGCTGTGGGGCGGCCGCGAGGGCTATGAGACCCTGCTCAACACCGACCTGAAACGCGAAGGTGAGCAGTTCGCCCGCTTCCTCACGATGGTGGCGGAGCACAAGCACAAGATCGGCTTCACAGGCACCCTTCTCATCGAGCCCAAGCCGGCAGAGCCCACGAAACATCAGTATGACTACGACTGCCAGACGGTCCACGGATTCCTGGAGCGCTTCGACCTCGTCGACGAGTACAAAGTCAACATCGAAGGCAACCACGCCACCCTGGCCGGCCACTCGTTCCACCACGAGGTCGCCTACTCGGTGGCCAATGGGATCTTTGGCTCGATCGACGCCAATCGCGGTGATTATCAGAATGGCTGGGACACCGACCAGTTCCCCAACTCGGTGGACGAGCTGGCGCTGGCCCTCTACGAGATCCTGCGCGGTGGGGGCTTCATGACAGGAGGGTTCAACTTCGACACCAAGTTGCGCAGGCAATCGATGGGACGCACCGACCTGTTCCACGGTCACATCGGGGGGATCGACACGCTGGCACGTGCCCTTCTCGTCGCCGCCGAACTGATCGAATCGGAGACCCTTTCAGGGCCGCTGGAGAGCCGTTACGCAGGCTGGTCTGCCGATCTCGGTGACGCGATCCTGGGCGGGGCCGAGACCCTCGACTCACTGGAGGCCAAGGTTCACTCGGGTGAGATCGACCCCTCGCCGGTGTCGGGCCACCAGGAACTGCTGGAGAACCGGGTCAACCGGGTCATCTGGGCCAACCGGAGCTGAGGCCCGGTGGCCGACCCGTTGCCTTTCTCCCTGGGGCCCTATCTGGTGCAGGTGCCGGTCGAATACGGCCCGCGGGTCCTCGGCTTCCGTCGTGATCTGGGACCCGAGCTGATCGCCCGGCTCGGGTCGGACCTGGTGATCGAACGCCCCGACACCGGTGTTTACACGTTCCGGGGCGGGCACCGTCTCTGGGCCTCCCCCGAGATTCCCGCCGTCACCTACGCCCCTGACGACGAGCCGTGCCAGGTCACCGGGCACGGAGACACTGTCACCGTCGAGGGTCCACCCGACCGGGCCGGGCTGACGAAGCGCATCACAATCGCGGCCGGGGAAGACGGCATGATCGTCGACCACGTTCTGACCAACACCGGGCAGGAGCCGATCGAGGTGGCGCCTTGGGCCATCACCCAGCTCCGACTAGGTGGGACGGCCGTCATCCCGATCGATGGCGCGGCCGATCCCGAACGCCTCCAGGCCAACGCCAGCCTGGTGTTGTGGCCATACACAAACCTGACCGACCCCCGGGTCACCCCGCACCCGGCAGCGATCACGGTGAATGCCGAGGCCGGCCCTGCGTTCAAGGTCGGCACCGGTCCCGATCCGGGGCGGATCGGCTATCTGCTCGACGGCCATCTGTTCACCAAGACCGTGCCGGCGGCGGAAGACGGTGCATACGCCGACCGCGGCGCCGTCGCCCAGTTCTATCTCGGTGACACATTCTGTGAGCTGGAAACGGTCGGCCCCCTGGTCGCTCTCGACCCCGAGGGGTCAACCGCACATCGTGAGGTATGGGAGATCGAGGAATGTGATGGGCTGGATGAGGCCCTCGTTCTCATGACGGAGGGCCCCCGGTGAGCCTCGTACTCGGGATCGACTCTTCGACCACCGCCACCAAGGCGATCCTCGTCGACGAGAAAGGTGCCGTCGTCGCCACCGCCGCCGCCTCGTATGGATACGAGACACCCCAGCCCCTCTGGTCGGAACAGAGCCCGGGCCTGTGGTGGGATGGCGCCACGGAGTCGATCAGGCGGGTGATCGACGAAACGGAGGTCCGACCAGAGGAGATCGAGGCAGTGGGGTTGACGGGCCAGATGCATGGCTCGGTCCTCCTCGACGCCGAGGGGAAAGTGATCCGTCCTGCCATCCTCTGGAACGATCAGCGAACCGGCACCGAGTGCGATGAGATCAGACACCGTGTTGGGCGGGAGCGGCTCATCGAGATCACCGGCAACGATGCTCTGACCGGGTTCACGGCCCCCAAGCTGCTCTGGGTGCAGAATCACGAGCCGGAGAACTGGGCCAGGGTGCGTCACCTCCTCCTCCCCAAGGACTTCGTCCGCCATCGGCTCACGGGGGAATACGCAGTCGATGTCGCCGACGGGTCGGGGACGATCCTCTTCGACCTCCGAGCCCGGACCTGGTCTCCGGAGGTCCTCGATGCATTGGAGATCGACCCGGGCCTCCTCCCCGCGACCTACGAAGGACCACAAACGACAGGCACGGTCACCGCCGACGCTGCGGCCGCGACCGGGCTGGCGGAAGGGATTCCGGTCGTGGCCGGTGGTGGCGATCAGTCTGCCAACGCGGTTGGGGTGGGCGCGGTGAGCCCCGGGATCGTCGCCCTGTCTCTGGGGACCTCGGGTGTGGTGTTCGCCGCCACGGATGGGCCTTCGATCGAGGCCGATGGCAGGGTTCATGCCTTCTGTCACGCCGTTCCCGACCGATGGCACATGATGGGTGTGATGCTCTCGGCGGCAGGGAGTCTGCGCTGGTTCCGGGACACTGTGGCCCCGGAGCGCTCCTTCGAGGAGCTGGTGGCCGGGGCCGCCGAAGTGCCCGCCGGAAGCGACGGGCTCTTCTTTCTCCCCTATCTGACCGGAGAGCGCACCCCTCACCCCGATCCGTTTGCCCGCGGTGCCTTCGTCGGCCTCACCGTCAGGCACGACCTCCGGCACATGATCCGGGCGGTGATGGAGGGGGTGGCGTTCGGGTTGAGAGACGGTCTCGACCTCATGGTCGGGGCGGGTGTCGCCCAGCCCACGCAGATCAGGGCATCCGGTGGAGGGACACGCAGCCCGCTTTGGCGACAGATCCTGGCCGACGTGCTGGATGCCGATATCGCCGTGGTCGGCACTGAGGAGGGGGCGGCCTACGGCGCCGCGCTCCTGGCCGGGGTGGGGGCCGGGTGGTTCACTTCGGTCGACGAAGCAGTCGGCTCGATCATCCAGGTAGACCCGGTCGCCTCTCCTTCGGCCGACCGGGAGATCTACGCCGAGTCACACGCCCGATTTGCGGGCCTCTACCCCGCCCTGGCGCCGACCTTTCACGAGAGTTAGCCGCCTCTGCTGCGGTATTCGGCCGACACCAGATCGGTCAGCTCCCGGACCGAGGTCTCGTCGGTCGGCTTGTCGAAGGTGATCCGACCGTGTTGGACCAGATTGACCCGATCACACATCTCGACGACCTGGGCGAAGTTGTGGGCGATGATGATCATCGAGACCTCGCCCTTTTGTCTCAATCCCTGGATCAGATCGATGATGATGGCGCTCTCCTTGGCCCCCATGGCGGCCAGTGGCTCATCGAGAAGGATCACCTTGGCGTCCGAGTAGACGGCGCGTGCGATGGCCACAGCCTGGCGCTGGCCGCCGGACAGGAAGCCGACCTCGGTGTCGATCGACGGGATGCGCACCCCCATGTCTCCAAAGTGGATCTTTGCGCGCTCTCTCATCTCCGCCTTGTCGAGGAACGGGATCGGGCGATGCACCGGCTCTTTGTTCAGGCTCATGTTGGCGTAGACCGAGAGCTGGTCGACCAGGGCCAGGTCCTGATATACGGTCTCGATCCCCAGCTCGCGGGCATGCGACACCGAGCGCAGCTTCACCTCCTCCCCACCGATGTAGAGCGTGCCCTGATCGGGTTGCTCGAAGCCGGTGAGAATCTTGATCAGGGTCGACTTCCCGGCCCCGTTGTCCCCGATCAGGCCCAGGACCTCCCCCTTGGCCAGCCGAATGTCGATATCGCGCAGCGCCACCACCGGGCCATAGGTCTTGGCAATCCCCTCAGCCCGTATCGCCTCGCTGTTGGATGAAGCGGTCACAATCGGGCGCTTTGGGATCGGATCCGGGCCTTGGTGGCCAGGGAGTTCAAGATCATGGCCAGGATGATGGCGGCGCCGATGACCATGGTGAAGGTGAAGGCGCTCACCCCCTGCAGATTGAACCCGTCCTGGAGGATGGCGAGGACGAGGGCCCCGAGGAAGGCGCCGATGATGGTCCCCGAGCCGCCAAGCAGAGCGGTCCCACCAATGACAGCCGCCGCCACGGCTGCGAACACCTTCGTCCCGGCCACACCGGCGCCGGGATCGAACGACCCGACCCTGATCCCCTCGATCACACCGGCGAATCCGGCGAGCATCGCGGCGAGGATGAAGTTGCGCATCTTGATCCGTCGGGTGGGGACACCTGCCTCCGAGGCACCCAGCGGGTTGCCCCCGGTAGCCACGGTGTAGACGCCCCACCGAGTGTGTTTCAGGATGAGATGCATCACGATCGTGATGACGATCACCCACCCCAACCCGGAGAAGTTGGCTCCACCGAAGATCGAGATGCCTGCCGCATCGGCGGGCACCCGCTTGGGGAAGCCGTCGGAGATGTTGAGAGTGAGCCCGTTGATGATGAATCCCATGCCGAGGGTGACGATGAACGATGGGATGGCGAACCCGATGCTGATCGCCCCATTGAGATAGCCGACCACACCGGCCCCGAGCACCCCCACCAGGATGGCCAGTGGTAGGACCAGACCGGCCTCGTGGGCGAAATAGACCAGGAACGGCGTCAGGAAGTAGACGTTCCCCATCGAGAGGTCGATCTCGCCACAGGTGAGCAGCATGACCTGGCCGGTGGCCAGGATCGCGGTGGCGATCATGTACTGGGATATGACCCGGATGTTGGCGGTGGTGAGGAACGCCGGGTTGACCGCGGCGAAGTAGGCGGCCAGGACCAACGCGACCAGGGCGATCGTCGACTCTGGTCGCGCTATCAGGAACCCGCCGACCCGGCCCCAGATGGTCTGGGAC
>JALDXM010000097.1:0-7192 GCA_032155085.1 Actinomycetota bacterium
CGACTGTGAGGTCCCGATCCGTTTGACCAATGTGGTGAATGGTCGGGGCATGGCGCCGGCCGCCAGGATCACGATCTCAATCGACGACATGTCTGCCGATTCGATGAGTTCTTGCAGGACCTCTCCCTCGGACACCTGGAGGTTCTGGGCGTCGACCAGCTCCAGGCCCTGGGCCTCACCAAACAGCGAGCCCGACTGAAGCAGCGGGATGACCGGCTCCAATTCGGCGCGCAGCGCCCCCTCTCCCTCCTCACCAGCCCCTCTCCCCGGGACGTCGATCCGGACCACTTGAGACCTCTCCAGTCCGGCTCGAGCGAAATGCTCGGCCGCTCCGTCCAGCATCTGCTGACGCTCACCCGGACCGACATTGGACGGTGCTGTGATCAGGAGCAGGGGCATCTCGTTCACCGTAACTCGAACGAGTGACACCGGCCTCTCGAGAGGCGGAGGCGGCTGGCATTCGGAGAGCCGTCAGCCTGCACGCCCGAACAACCTCACGATGTCACAGGCCAGGGCGACATCGTGGGCCCGGATGATGTCGGCCTCATGCTCGACGGCAAGCGTGATGTAGGCGGCCACACGGTGGAAGTCCCGCTTGCGCGGGATCGGGACCAGGACGGGCCGGCCCAAGGCCTTCAGCGGGGCGAGGCCCGCGATGACCTGGAGTTGCATGCGGGTGTATGCCTCGTAGTCGCCCCGATAGTTGAGGGCGATTCCCGGATCGAGGATGACGTTGTGTATCCCTAAACCGTCGAGATCTTCTAGGAGAGTCTCGAAACGCTCGGTCATTGTCTCCGCCTTGTCCTCGCGAATCTCGATCTCTCCGACGTCGTGAGGGTTTTCTCCCTCCACGTACACCGCTACCGCTGCCACCCCGGTGACGGCCACTACACCCCTCATCTCCTCGCCGGCCAACCCGCCGGTGTCGTTGACGATCACCGCTCCCGCCTCGACCGCGGCAGCGGCCACGTCGGCTTTCCAGGTATCGATCGAGACCAGATGGCCCTCGGCCACCAGCGCCTCTATTGCCGGCACTACCAATGAGATCTCGTCGGCGCTATCGATGGTCGGGTTGTCCAGATGGGACGACTGGCCCCCGACATCCACGAACGCCGCTCCCCACGACCGATAGCGATCCGCCATGAGCACTGCGTCATCCACCGACCGTGCGACGGTGTGCACGTTCTTCGAGTCGGATGAGAGGTTGATGACCCCCATCACATGGGTGACATCGCCCAGCGGGAGCTTGGACGCACCGAGATCCAGCACCTCTCCAGTCTCCCATCTTCACCCGAGCGTCACGACCACATCACCGACTTGATCGGTGCGAACCACCTCGGCGCCGCTCGACTCGAGGGCATCTGCCACCCAAGCCACCGGGTGCCCGAACTCATTGGCTCCGACTGAGATCACGGCCTGGTCGGCATCCACCCCTTCCAGCCACCGACGTTCCGATGTCCCACCACCGTGGTGCGGCACCTTTAGGACGTCCGCCTGCACGGCTCCCAAATCGTTCTGAGCATGGGTCTCGATGTCCCCTGAGAGGAGCATCGATCTCCCCGGGCCCTCCACCATCAACACGATCGACTCGTCGTTCACAGATTCGTACCCTCGTAACGGTCCGAGCACGGTCAGTACCAGAGAGCCGAGGCGGTAGCCCGCCCCGAGCCTTGGCCTCTCGACCTCGATCCCCGACTCCTCATATGTGGCGGCCAGGTCGGTCGGACCCTCGTCGGCTCCGCCGGCCCATACGAGCCCCACGGGAATCCTCCCCGGGAGTCCGGCCAGACCTGCCGAGTGATCGGCGTGGTCATGGGTCAGGACTACCAACTCGAGGCGGTGCACCCGATACTCGGCGAGGTTCTCGGCGAGAATCGCTTGATCTGGCCCACCATCGATCAGGGCGAACAGTCCGTCCCCACCGGCCAGGAGGATCGCATCACCCTGACCCACGTCGAGGACAACCGCGCCCGGATCGGGCAGGGCTGGCACCGGTCCCACCAGGAGCCAGGCCGCGGCGAGCGACGCCACTACAACAACGGTGGGCCGAAGAAGGGGTCGCTTGAGGGCGATGACCAGACCCACGAGCGCGACAGCAAGACCACTCCAACCCATCTGAGGCCAGGCCGACGCAACCCGGGCCATTTCCAACACGAGGGCAGCCAGCGTCTCCGCCAACGCCAGGGCCGGGTCGAGCCCGATGACCCCAACCACTCCAAGGATTGTGGCGATGGCAACGATCGGTGCCGCCACGAGGTTGGCCAGAGGTGAGAGCAAGGGGACCTGGCCGAAGTGGAAAATCAGGAGGGGAGCCACAGCTATCTGGGCCCCGGCACCGACTGCCAGCGCACGCGGCAACCTTCCCCTCGTCACCGGGAACCGCGAGCCCACGATCACCCCCGCTGTAGCCGCCAGCGAGAGCTGGAATCCGGTGTCGGTGGCGAGGCCAGGGTCGAATGCCAACAAGCCGATGACAGCTGCCGAAACCACCTGCCACGTCTCCAGAGAAATGCCCGCGAGACGACCAACGAGGGCAAGAGCTGCCATCGCCGAGGCCCGCAGGACGGAGGGCTCGAACCCGGTGGCGGCGGCGAACACAGGCAGGCCGAGCAATCCCACTACTGCACGTCGACGTGGCCCGATGCCCAACGGGCCCGCCGCCACGAACAGGAGTGCCAGGAAAATGGCCACATTCGACCCGCTGACAGCCGTGTAGTGAGATAGCCCGGACCTCCTCATGGCCGACTGGTCGACTTCCTCGACGCCGCTGGTGTCTCCGACCAAGAACCCGGCGAGAAGTGCACGACCGCTCTCGAGCGGGCTGAGACCCTCGATCACCCGCCGGCGAATGGCGTTGCCCAGGAGGAGCACTGGTGACCTCGGCTCGGCCACCACCTCGAACGAGTGGGCATCAATGACACCTCGGTGACGATGGCCGGCCACTTCCCCCGAGCCGCCTA
Source organism: Actinomycetota bacterium (assembly GCA_032155085.1). GTDB lineage: Bacteria > Actinomycetota > Acidimicrobiia > Spongiisociales > ZC4RG35 > JARDZU01. The sequence goes on from JALDXM010000097.1 coordinate 2,961, forward strand.
CGGCAACGCCCTCGAGCTGCACCACCTGGCCACGCGATCCGGTCGCTCCCTCGGGCAGGTCGACCAGGACCGGGCCTGGGCCGTCATCCACCAGGGCATACGGCCCGTACTTTCCATCGACGACATCACCGACGAGCACACCGGTCAGCTCTACAGGCCCGAGGGGATACGGGGGGAAAGGGGCGGCCTGGACCGATGCGATCAGCGCGACAACACCCAGGAACAACCCCGTCATGGGGCGACGGAGCGCGGCCAACCCAAGGACCATCGCCGAGACGACCAGCAGCCCCCAGCGGGACCAGGAGCCCAGGAGCGCTCCTAGAAAGGCTGCGACGGCACACCAGAGCCAGGGACGCGAAACAATCGGTGGAAGCGCGGGATGCTCGAAGGTCAAGGGACCCTGATCAGGTCCCTCATCGAGGCCAGCTTTGCCTCCCCGATACCCGGGACCTCGAGCAGGTCCTCGACCACTTCGAAGGGCCCGTTCGCCTCACGATGGGACACGATCCTCTCGGCGAGCACCGGCCCGACTCCAGGCAACTCCTCGAGGGCAGCGGCGTCGGCCTGATTGACCCTGATCAGCCCGTCGGCAGTCGCACCTGGATCCGAGCCGCCGGCAATCGAGTCGCCCGGGCCGGGGATCTGGACATGGTCGCCTTCGGCGAGGGGGCTCGCCAGGTTCACGGAGTCGAGTAAGGCACCTTCCAGCGCCCCACCAGCCAGAGAGACCGCGTCGGCCACGATCGCGCCTTCCTCGACCTCCACGACTCCAGGTGTCGATACCCAGCCCGATACATAGACGGGAAACGTGCTGCTGGCGATCGTCTCAGTAGCCGGCGGCGAAGAAGCGGCCTCGACCGTCGTTGCCCGGCCACCGATCGATCCCAGGCCCGCACCGAGAAGGACGGCGGTAATCACCAAGCCGAGAGCCATGCCCTGCGTTCGGCCCATCTTCTCCCCTCGCCACTTCCTTCCTACCAAGCGACAGGGACATGGGGAAGAAGGTCGTGGGTAGTGTCCGATCGGTGCTCGACACCTCGTCGTTTCTGGTCGCCCCGGGCAGCGTCGCCGGGCTCGCCGAACGAGACCCACACTCCAAGGAAGGTTTCGACGGTGGGAAAGCAGACGGGAAGGCCGCCCTCAAGCCTCTGAGCTCCAGACTGGCCGAACTGCAGACCGCCCTATGGGCCGAGTCGACCCAGAAGCTGCTGGTGGTCCTTCAGGCGATGGACACCGGGGGCAAGGACGGGACCATCCGCAACGTCTTCAAGGGAGTGAACCCCCAAGGTGTCAAAGTCTGGGGCTTTGGTGTGCCCACCGAGTGGGAGCTGGCCCACGATTTCCTGTGGCGGATTCATGAGCGTGCACCCGCCCAGGGCGGGATCACTGTGTTCAACCGGTCACACTACGAAGACGTCCTGGTGGTGCGGGTGAAGGACCTCGCGCCCGAAGAACGCTGGCGAAGGCGCTACGACCACATCGCCGACTTCGAGCGCTTGCTCACGGACGAAGGCACGACGGTGGTGAAGCTGTTCCTCCAGATCTCGAAGGAGGAGCAAAGACTTCGCCTCGAGGCACGTCTTCAGGAACCGGACAAGCGGTGGAAGTTCAACGTCGGTGATCTCGAGGACCGGAAGTTGTGGGACGACTTCCAGGATGCCTACGAGGAGGCCATCACCCGCACTTCGACCGACTACGCCCCCTGGTATGTGATCCCGGCCGATCGCAAGTGGTATCGCGACCTGGCCGTGTCCAGCATCCTGATCGAGACCCTCGAGAGGATGGATCCCCAATTCCCACCCGAGCCGGACTTGGACGGTGTCGTCGTCGAATAGGCCGGCCTCACTCCATCAGCCGGGCCGCGGCCCTCGCCTCCACCTCGAGCGGGATGGCGAGATAGGCGGCACGATGACGCAGCCCTCTCATGCGGCCGCTCAGATAGGCCGCCAGATAGCGCCAGAGGAACCGGGCGACGCCGAGCTCCCTCCACTGCCGCGCATGGATCAGCTCGTGCACGAGCAGCGGACCTGGCCCTTGTGACCTGGTCAGCACATTGGGATCGACATAGATCGTGTTGGGCAGCGTCATTGCGCTTATCCCCCTCCCCCACAGACGCATCATCAGCCGCGAAGCAGAGCGGACCTCGACCTGATCCGGATCGACGGGGGCGACGAGCAGACGCACCCGGACCGCATCCATGCCACCGGCCCGCAGCGTCTGGCCGGCATTCACCTCACGACGAAGTTGATCACGTTCGGAGGCCGGGCGATGACCTTCTGAACCTTCGCTCCGTCGATCCAACCCTGAACCTTTTCGAGGCCCAGCGCCACCTTCTCTGCATCTTCGGCCGTGATGCCGGCAGGCACATCCACACGATCCCTGACCTTGCCGTTGATCTGCACGACCATTGTCACCGTGGACTCGGCCACCAGGGACTCATCCCACTCCGGCCACGGCTCCTCCGCCAGCATCGATCCCATGCCTCTCATCTCCCACAATTCGTGGGCGACATGAGGGGCAGCGGGGGCCAGCATCAGGATCATCACTCGGTAGGCCTCGTCGAATGTCTTCTCGACCGGCGCCCGGGTCAGGTATTCCTGAAACACGTTGGCCAGGGACATGAGCGACGAAACGGTTGTGTTGAAATGGAAGCGATCGATGTCCTCGGTGACCCGCTTCAAGGCTCGATGGGTCTCGGCCATGAGCCAGGCGTCGTCCTCGTTCGGCTCTCGCTCGACGAAGCCATGCTTCGACGTTCCCATCTTCCAAACCCGATCGAGGAACCTCTTGGTCCCGGGCACGCCGGCGTCGTTCCACACCGCGTCGTCTGTGGGCGGGCCAACAAACAGCTCGAACAGCCTCAGGGCGTCGGCGCCATATTCCTCGTAATAGTGATCCGGGGAGACCACGTTGCCCTTCGACTTGGACATCTTCGCCCCGTCCTTGACCAACATCCCCTGGGTGAACATACGCATGAAGGGCTCGGTGACCGGGCTCAGCCCGATGTCATAGAGGAACTTGGTCACGAAGCGGGCGTAGAGGAGATGCAGGATGGCGTGCTCGACGCCACCGATGTACTGGTCGAGTGGCATCCAATAGTCGGCCTTGGCCGGGTCGAAGATCGCCTTTTCGTTGTGGGGGTCGGCGTATCTGAAGAAATACCAGGAGGAGTCGACGAACGTGTCCATCGTGTCGGTCTCGCGTTGCGCCACCTCGCCACAACTGGGACATATCGTGGTCACCCAGTCCTCGACCGCCGCCAGCGGTGACCTCCCCTGGGGGGCGTAGTCCTCCACATCGGGCAAGGTCACCGGCAACTGATCGCGCGGCACCGGAACCAAGCCACACTCCGGGCACTCGATCATCGGGATCGGGCATCCCCAATAGCGCTGCCGCGAGATCAACCAGTCACGGAGACGAAACTGGATGGCCCGCTCGCCGATCTCTTTCTCCTCCAACCAGGCGTTGATCCGCTCGATGGCGTCGGCGCGGCCCAACCCGTCCAGGAAGTCGGAGTTCATCGTGACGCCGTCGCCCAGGTAGGCCTCGCCTTCCCAATCCTCGGGGGGCTCCACGGTCCGCACGATGTCCAGGTCGTATCGCGTGGCGAAGTCCCAGTCACGCTGGTCCTGACCCGGGACGGCCATGATCGCGCCGGTCCCGTACCCCATCAGGACGTAGTCCGCGATGTAGATCGGGACCCGTCTGTCGTTGACCGGGTTGATTGCGAAACGACCGGTGAAGACCCCGGTCTTGTCCCCTTCTGCGAGCCGGTCGATCTCTGATTCGCGGGATGCCCGGCTGATGTAGTTCCTCGCCTCCGCCTCGTTCTCCGAGCCGGCTATCAGAGACTCGACAAGCGGATGCTCCGGGGCGAGCACACAGAATGTCATCCCGAAGATCGTGTCGGGCCGCGTGGTGAAGACTTCGAATGACTCGCTCGAGCCATCGACGGCGATCTCGAAGCGAGCCCCTTCGGAGCGGCCGATCCAGTTCCGTTGCATCGTTCGCACCCGGTCGGGCCAGTCGTCCAGGCCGTCGATGTCGTCGAGTAGACGGTCGGCGTAATCGGTGATCTTGAAGAACCACTGCGCTAGGTTCCGCTTCTCAACGGTCGTGCCGCACCTCTCACAGGCACCATCGACCACCTGCTCGTTGGCCAGAACCGTCTGGTCCTTCGGGCACCAGTTCACCGGCGCGGTCGACTTGTACGCCAGACCACGGTCGTACAG
>JALDXM010000098.1:0-7183 GCA_032155085.1 Actinomycetota bacterium
GTCGTCTACTTCTACCAACGCTTCCAGCCGGGCCGGAAAATCCGGGTGGTCGCCATCCCCGACGCCACCAGTGGGGAGAAGTTCCCGCTGTTCACCGGGCAGATCGACTCGACCTACGACCACCATGAGGACGGCGCCCACCAGCTGACCACGACCATCCAGTGCTCCGACTTCATGGCCCGCTGGGCCGCTCACAATCCGATGATGCTCCTCACCCCGACCGGGGTGCAATCCACCGACGAGCGGGTCCACGCCGCTCTCGACCGGATGGGCTGGCCCATGGCGGAACGTCTCATCGCTGCCGGGGCTCACACCATGCAGACGTCCTTTCTCGCTCAGACCACCCTCGAGGAGTGCGGGCGGGCCGCCGACGCTGAAGGGTCCGCCTTCTACTGTGACCGGACCGGTAAGGCCGTCTTCAAACACCGGGACTGGCTGACCAGCGACGACAGGTCGATCAACATCCAGGGCTTCCTCGGGTATAGCGAGCTGCCTGTGGACCCGTCCGGTGGGATCTGGGATACCTCCGAATGGGATGAGGGGATCTGGCAGGGCTTCGACACCAACACCGCGCACCTGCTCGGCATCGACGTCGGTGAGGAGGCCGCCCGGGTGGTCAATCAGGCCAGCTTCGCCCGGGTCGGATCAGAGATGCAGACCGCCGAAGACCTCACCTCCATCGATGCGCACGGACCGCGCTCCTACCAGCGGACCGACCTCGAGAACAACCTCGACGCCGAAGTTGCCTTCCTTGCCGCCCGTCATGTCGCCGCATTCAAAGACTCCCGCCGGCGAGTCGACGCCGCCACCATCACCGCCGTCGAAGATCCCAACAATGAGGACCGGAACCGGATCATGTGGGACACCCGCTTCGGCGACCGGCTCGCCCTCCAGGTGGCCACTCCCCGCTGGTCCTACGAGAAAGAGGTCCATGTCATGGCCCTCGCCCACCACATCACCGCCGACGACTGGACGGTCACCTTCCAGCTCGACGACGCCCAAACCTACGAAGGGAGCTAGCCCATGCCCGAGATCGCCAATGTCGTATCCGGCAACACGATCACCTCCGCCTGGGGAAACCAGATCCGCGACCGGACCATCCAACGTTACGCCAGCGTCGCCGCCCGCACCGCCGCCCACCCATCACCAACCGAAGGCGAGCTCTCCTACCTCCAGGACCTCAACGTCGTCGAGTACTACAACGGGTCCGCCTGGATACCGATAGCCGCCGCTCCGGCGGTGATGCTCGGCGGGGCCAGTGAAGCCGTCTTCGACAGCTCCCTCTCTGCCAGCTTCGAGAATGGTGCCACGGTCACCTTCGTCAAACCGGCGGGATGGGCCACCTATGAGATCCTGGCCTGGGGATCGGTCATGTTCCAGGAGGCTCTCAGCCCGGGCGGAGGCTCAGCGCGGATACAGATCGGCTCCGACAACGGAACCACCTTCGCCATCCAAACCGGGGACAACCAACCACTCGACCATGAATGCAGCATCCGCCATCACCGCACCGGACTCAGCACCGACATGGCCATCACCGCCCAGTACAGCGGGAGCAGCGTCGCGAAACAACACTCCCAGGTCAACTACATCGCCACCCGACTCACCTAAAGGAGAGCCCCATGGCCGAACCAAAGAAAACCACCAAGCCCAAGGCCCCCGCGGTGCTCGACCAGGCCGCCGCCGCCGAGCTGCTCGGCACGACCGAAGCCGAGCTGGTCCGCTCCAGGATGCGGGGGCTGGCTCCCGGGTCGCTCGGGTTCCGCAAAGAGGGGGCCCTGTTCTGGAATCGGAAGGACCTGACCAGGTTCAAAGACGAGGCCGGCGAAGAGGGATAGTGACGATTTTCGCGACCTTTGGCCAGTACCATGCGGGCCATGAGACGGTGTCCCGAATGCCACCATCTGGCTCTCGACCAGGTCGACTATCTCGAGTCGGACCTGTGGGGCCGGGTCATACGCGTGATCGTCACCTTCTGCGAGATGTGCGGATGGGCAGAGCGGACCACTTCGGAGGCGGTGCCCGCCCCGGTGTGACGCCATGAGCGCCGGCCTCCGGGAGGCGCTCTGGTGGACGGTCATCTTCGTCGTCATCGCCATCGTCATCGCCGCCGGAGTCCGCCTCGTCTCATGGATGACCGAAGGCGACTCGACCAACGTGTGGAAGGCTGCCCTCGTCCTCATCGGAGCCAGCGCCGGAGGAGGCAAAGCAGTGACCGCGATCAGGAGGATCCAGGACAATGGCGACGAGTAGCCAGATCCGCTCCTGGTGGGCCTCCTACGAGTGCGCGCCCGGACGCTTTACCAAGGTCACCTTCCCCGGCAGCGGACGCTCCTGGGCACTGTCTGTGGCCGCTGAGAGTGCTCCTGTCTGGGAGGCCGTCGCCTACATCATGTCCACCGAGCCCTACCTGTTCAGAGAGACCGCCGGCGGGACCTACAACTGCCGGCCCCCGTCAATGCACGCCTGGGCCCTGGCCCTCGATCTCAACCCCAAAGCCAACCCGATGAAGAACCCGCTCACCTACGACTACCCCGAGACGTTCATCAAACGGATGGAGGGGATCACCGCCAACGGGAAGCAGGCCATCCAGTGGGGGGGCCGTTGGCCGAAGACGAACCCGCCCGACGCCATGCACTGGCAGATCAACGTCGCCCCATGGGACTGCTACGACATCCGATTCGACCGAGGAGATGGACAGATGGGCAACTGGAAGAAGCCGGGCGACCCGGTCGCCGACCTCGAGGACGCCGACGCCGTATTCGCCTACCAGGGGACGATCTTCGCCGGCACCGACGTGGCCACCTACCTCATGGGTACCGACGAGAAGGACGCCCGCGAGGGCATGCTCCTAGGCCACGCCCGGGAGGTCGACCAGCTCATGCAGCTCGACCAACGCCTCAAGAAGGGCGGCCACTAACCGAGCTGGCTGCTGATCTCGCTGAACTGCTCCCGTTGAGATTGGGCGTCGTTCCTCATGAAGCCGAAGAAGACCACCGCGGCGACCACGACCACCAGGACGATCACGCCGACCGCTCCCAGCACTCCCTTGAACACACTCTTCGTCACGCCACTATCAGTCATCAGATGCTCTTTCATCAGGAGATGATCGGTCCCTTCCCGAGGCGACTCCAGCTATTCATCCTTGGGCTCATCACGCCTTTCCTCTGATGGCGTCTACTGAGTGCCACCGTTGCGGATGCGCGAGCTGATCCACTCCTCGAGCTGGTCGCGGCGATAGATCCAGCGGCGTCCATCGGGGCTGAGGTGAGCGAGATGACCGGGTGGCTCACCCTTCTTGCGGAGCTTGGCCATGGTCTGAGTGCTGACCCGAAACCAATCCGCCACCTCCTGCTCGGTGAGCCACTGAGGTAGCGAGGGCTGAGGAGTGGTCGCATCAGCCACCCGTGCGCCTCAGGCTTGCAACGATTCTGCAACGATTCGCGCTCCCATCCATGCCTACTTACCCCAATTTTGCGACAGTGACGCCCATCGTAGACCATCGGGGGTTCATGGGTGTTTTCCCAGGTCAGGAGCGGATTCTGGCCCTGACCTGGGGCTTCCTCTTGTGGGCCCTGGCAGACTCGAACTGCCGACCTCTTGCGTGTCGAAATGGCGACCTCTCCAAGCGGAAGCTGGCGAATCGCCGGACGCTGCAACGATTCTGCAACGATTCTGGAGGCTCATTCCTCCTCACTGGCGTCCGGGTGATACCGGTCGATCTTGTCGCCGATGCTCCTGATCGCCTCCTCGGCAGCCTTGACGTACAGGTCAGCGGGGCGGCTGTCAGCCCAGCCGAAATGGTTCTTCAGCTCGTAGGAGGTGGCCCCGTCGGCGGCGAGTCGGGTGGCCAGCGAATGGCGTAGCCAGTGGGGTGTGGCCTCTGGGATCCCGGCCCGGTCGACGGTCTGGCGCCATACCCGCCGGCGGAACACGTCGGCCTGGACGCGGTTGCCCCTAGAATTCTCGAAGAGGGGTGAGTCGTCGGGTCGCCCCTCGACGTGGGGTCGGAGCATGGCGACCAGCCAGGGGGGGATGGCCATCTTCCGGTCTTTGCCTGCTCGGGTCTTGATCCCGCCCTGGATGTATGCCCGCTTCAGGCTGACCGAGCTGACGTTGAGACGGCACACCTCTTCGATCCTCATCCCGGTGAAGGTGAGGGTGTGCAAGAAGGCGCGGTACTCAGCGGGAGCGGACCGGATCACCTGCTGGATTTGCTGCGGTGTGAGCGCCTGGCCGCTCTTCACCGTCTTCACCTTCATCCTCGGCACTGGTGGGACGTCGAGGTCGACCCGGTCCTCGTCGATCGCCCATTTGTAGGCGCCGGAGAGGACGGTCGTGTAGTTGCGGATCGTGTTATCTGAGAGGCCGGCTGACCGCATCTGCTTCCACCACGCTGACACCTGGAGCCGCTTCAGATCCTCAGCCTTGGTCTTGGACCATGGCTCGGCCAGGATCCGCTTGACGCCGGCCCTGTCCCGCTCGAGGGTGGTGGCCTTGGGATCGTCAGAGCGGATATGTGACGCTTCCCGCTCGGCCAGGTAGGCCGAGACCATCTGACCGATCGTCCAGGAGCTCGTCCCATTCGAAATCTTGTTCGGTCCTGGCCACCGCCGATAGGCATCTCGCACGAACTCGTTGGCCTCGATGACCTTGGTGAACGTGGTCACCTGGCGAAGCCGGTCGGTCTCGTCCCGGTATTTGACCACTAACCGTCCGTCGGTCCGCTTCCAGACTCCGAACTCCTGGCCGAGTTTGGCGAGTTGCGCCATTTTCGTCTCCTGATCGCTGATGGTCTCTTGCTTGCTGGCGCACTATGGGTTGGAGTGGTTCCCAGTGGCCTGGTGTGGGTGACTATATGGCGCAGTCTTGACATATGTAGCGCATAGGGGTATTCACAAAGGCACAAGCGGGCTAAGCGGCGAAAACGTGGCGAGAACACTGGAGGCATGCCATGGGCCACAGCAACGGCGGGAGTCGCCTCGATCAGCGTCTGCTTGAAATCGGGGAGGTCGCCGAGATCCTCCATCACTCGGAGTACACGGTGATGCAGTATTGCCGCGACGGCGTCTTGCCCGCCGTGAAGGTGGGAAGGCGATGGCTGATCCCCGAGGATCGACTAGCGGACTGGATCGAAGCGGGCGGTAGAAACACCAAGGCCGGCTAGGTCGTCCAGGCGATGAGCGCCGAGATCGTGGAGGCCGTCTTCGAGGACCAGCGACCTGTCCCTCCGGGAGTCCAGGCCATCCTCTTCGTGATCGCCTGGAAGACACCGAAGGGCAAGGATCGGTCCTCACCGCTCACCTACGACGGGATCGCCGCGATGACCCGCCAGTCTCGTCGGACCGTTTCTCGCCATGTCCTCGAGGCGATCAGCCTCGGTGCTCTCGAGGTGGTCTGGGCCCGCTTCGGTGATCCCCGCGGGATCGTCTATCGGGTGAACCGGGGCGAGTTCTACGTGCCCCAAACCGCCGAAGAGTTATCCACAACCCTGGCCAAATTGGCCCAGGTAGGCCACCAGTCGACCCTGGACAATCTGTCAGGGGACGTAGGCCAATCTGACCTACCTAGGCAGGACAATCTGTCAGGGGACGTAGGCCAAATTGACCCACCATCTAAAAGAAAAGAAGAAAAAGAAAAGGGCGCCGAGATCTTCGCCGCTCACAATCCCGAGCTCGTCCAGCGGCTCCGGGAGAAAGGGGTCATCGCATGAGGATCGAGGAGATGCCGGCAGTCGTCCATGACTGGCCTGAGCACACCAGGCTGACGGAGGGAGACTCGATTGAGACGGTACGAGTGGTCGATCCGGTAGAGGCTCTCCATATCGCTGAGTCGATAGCGCGGGACCACTACGCGCCGATGCGGGCCGAAGTCGAGAAGAACATCGATGATGGAGCACGTCTCGACACGTACCAGGCACGCCGGTTGCGCACCATTACTGACATCATCGACGATCTGGAGAAAGGCTTAACCCGAGCTGCTTCGGCCAAAGACGGAGCAGCTTCCATCGGCTATTTCCAGGTGGCCATCGCCAAGCTCGACGACATGATCGCCGCCGGTCATGAAGCCCGGGATCTGATCTCCATGTTCGAGGAGGAGGACCACTGATGGCTGCGGCGGTCGTCGACCTGGTACGCCGGCTTGGGGAAGTACCGGATGCTAGGACCGATGACCGCCGCGCCTGGCTTCTCGGCCTGACCAGAGCCGATCTACTCGTCATCATCCGGGAGCACGGGACCATCGACAATCCGTTCGCCCACTGCTGGGGGTGGGGATCGGTCGGATCAGGCACCGAAGACGGATCACCTGTCCGATGCTCCCGATGCGGCCACTTACAGCAACCAATGTGGTTCCTCGAGGACGGGACACGCATCGCCCGCTGTGCGCGGTGTGCCGCCATCGACCATCTCACCGAATGCGACATGTGGCCATGATTGACCGTGACCAACTAACCGAAGCCCGACAGAAGGTCGGCAAGATTCGGATACTGACCCAGGGCATCGCTAGAGATGCGACCTACCTGACTGTGGCGCTCAACCGATTGGATTGGGCGGCAGAACAGCTGCTCGACTTCCCGACCGACGAACAAGTAGAAGCAGCAGCGGTCGTGTTCAAGAACGGCGTGTTCGGCAAGACCACATGGCGGCAACTTACTGCGGAGGCGTTGGAGGCGGCGACCATGATCGGAGACAACCGTGCCTGACGGCTTCAAGCTGATCGGCCCGCTTGCCTACGAGGGGAAGATCGGCTGTCAGAGCGTCATGTGCCGGTCGATACCAGACGGGACCGGCGGATGGAAATGTGTCGGCTGGCACTGCTCTTACTGCGATGAACCGACCAGTTATCAGGGTCACAACTGCGATGCGGCAGACGCCATCCTCGGTGGAGCGAGACGTCAGACCATGATCGGAGACAACCAGTGACCTCGGCCCTCAGCTCGAGGGGCAGCAGCCGGAGGTGGCGCCGGATCCGGGCTGAGGTCCTGGCCCGGGACCACCACGTCTGCACCTACTGTGGTGGGCCCGCCACCACGGTGGACCACCGCATCCCGCGAGTCCTCGGCGGGGGGGATCAACGATCGAATCTGGTCGCCGCCTGTCAGAGCTGCAACCGTTCGAAGGGGGCCGGATTGACCGCCCTCATCGAGGACGCCGGATTGGGGCCCCCTTTTTTCTACGGTCTGCGA
>JALDXM010000099.1:0-7170 GCA_032155085.1 Actinomycetota bacterium
TCGAACTGCATCCCTTCGGTGAACTCGAGCTCGAGCCCAAATGTCTGACCCTCTTCGACGGTGATCACGCCGTCCTTGCCGACCCGATCCATCGCATCTGCGATGGTCTGGCCGATCGAGGCGTCGTTGTTGGCCGAGATCGATGCCACATGGGCGATCTCGTCGCTGGTCTCGATGTCACGAGCCTGGTCGCCGATCGCCTTGACGGCGGTCTCGACGGCGGACTCGATGCCCCGCTTGAGCTCCATCGGGTTGGCGCCTGCGGCCACCTGACGGAGACCCTCGCGCACCATGGCCTGGGCCAGCACCGTGGCGGTGGTGGTCCCGTCGCCGGCGACGTTGTCGGTCCTCGTAGGCGAGCTTGGCCCCCATGTTCTCGTATGGGTCGTCCAGCTCGATCTCCTTGGCGATGGTCACGCCGTCATTGGTGATGGTGGGTGATCCCCACTTCTTCTCCAGGACGACGTTGCGGCCCTTGGGACCGAGGGTGACCTTCACCGTGTCGGCGAGCTTGTCTACGCCCGCCTGAAGACCCTTGCGGGCCTCCTCGTTGAAGCGAAGTTCCTTCGCTGCCATTTCTTATCAGCTCCTCAGTTGACGACGGCCAGCAGGTCGCGCTCGGAGAGGACGAGGTACTCGTCGGCATCCAGCTTGACCTCGGTTCCTGCGAACTTCGAGTAGAGGACCTTGTCGCCGACGGACACGTCCATCGGGATGCGGTCGCCGTCATCGTCACGGGCGCCGGGCCCAATTGCGATGACCTCACCGATCTGCGGCTTCTCCTTGGCGGTGTCGGGGATGACGAGACCGGACGGGGTGCGTGCCTCCGCCTCTTCAGTGGGTCTCACCACCACACGATCACCGAGCGGCTGAAGCTTCATGCTCTGGCTCCTCCTTGAACCTCGGTTGTTGTGCCTTCGCCTGGGGGTCTTCCCAAGCGTTAGCACTCGTGTAATTCGAGTGCTAGGAGAGAACATTAGCACTCCCCAATGGTGACTGCTAAATCGAGGAAACCTGAGCCTCCCCCGCTCAAGTTGCGAACTCAGGGCGCTGGACGTCGCTGAGCGACGCCTGGAACCCTGGGTTGGCGGTCAGGTGAGCGGTTGACCCAGCACCAGCCCCGGATCGACGTTCTCGGTCCAGTCGGTGATGCGGCCGACGGAGAGCCAATGGGCACCGGCAACACCGATCATGGCGGCATTGTCTGTGCACAGGCTCGGGTCGGGGATGGCGAGGGTCACACCACGTTTGTCCGCCTCCTCGGCGAACCGGTGCCGGAGACGCCGGTTGGCGAGAACGCCTCCACCCCCTCCGACGATGCGAGCGCCGGTCTCGTCCACCGCATTGAAGGTCTTGTCGACGAGCACGTCGACGATCGCCTCCTGGACCGATGCGGCGACATCGGCGAGCGGGGGCAGCTCCCTGGCGGCGTGAGACTTCTCGATGTAGGTCACTACCGAGGTCTTCAGGCCGGAGAAAGAGAAGTCGAACGGGCGGTCGGGCAGGGCACGAGGAAAAGCCACCGCCGCCGGGTCGCCGCCATCGGACGCCTTGTCGATGGCCGGACCGCCCGGGAAGCCGAGGCCCATGACCCGGGCCAGCTTGTCGAATGCCTCTCCTGCAGCATCGTCGATCGTCGAACCGAGCGTCTCGTACTCGCCCCACTCGGTGACATGCACGATCTGGGAATGGCCTCCGGAGGCAAGGAGGGAGACCATCGGCGGCTCGAGGCCTTCGTATTGGAGCCGGGGCGCCATCAGATGCCCTTCCATGTGGTCGATGCCGACAAAGGGAAGGTGTCGGGCCCAGGCGGTGGCCTTGGCGAAGGAGTGCCCGACCAGTAGGGCTCCGACCAGCCCCGGTCCGGCGGTGGCTGCCACCCCGTCCAGGTCGGCGGGGTGGATCCCGGCCTCGTTGAGGGCTTGGTGGGTCAATGACCGAATCGACTCGACATGAGCCCGCGCCGCCACCTCGGGGACGACGCCACCGAACCGGGCATGGAGCTCGACCTGTGAGCCGAGCACATTCGACAGAGGCTCCGAGCCACGCACCACGGCGACCGCGGTCTCGTCGCAAGACGTCTCGAAGGCGAGGATGAGCGGGTTCACGTCATGCCCTCCAGACGGGCCCGGTACTCAGGCCCGTTGATGTCGTGTGCCCAGAGGATGAGGGCGTCATCGTCCCCGTAGTAACCCTTGCGCACTCCCACCGGGGCCAGGCCAAGCCGAGCGTAGAGCCGACGCGCCGCGTCGTTCTCGGACCTCACCTCCAGGGTGATATGACGGGCCCCCTCCGACACCGCAGCGTCGATCAACTCCCGCATCAAGTCCATCCCGATCCCACGGCGCCTCCATGTCGGGTCGACGAGCAGGTTGGTGACATGGGCTTCGTCTCCCACCAGCATCACGCCGCCGAATCCGACCACATCGTCCTCCTCGGCAGCGAGATAGATCCGGTTCTCCGCAGCCAGCTCGTCACGGAACACCCCTTCCGACCAAGGGGCGGGTTGGCTGGCGGCCTCCATGGCAACCACCGTCTCGAGATCACCGAGGGTGAGGCGGCGAATCGACGTCATGGTCACGACCCGGCCCACGGGCCCTCCTGACGGAGCTTGGACCAGTTGATCGTGACATCCGCCTCGCGCAGATACATGGGGCGAATCTCGGTGGATGGTGGAAACTCGTCCTTCTCGTATTTGCCCCGGGCCACCTCCGCCAGCGCCACTGCGTAGGGATATCGGGGCCGGCCGACCTTGACACGGTGCAGGCCGCGCAACAGCCCTTTGGGGAAGGAGCCGGTGTCTCCCACGACCAGGCTGTCTTCGGGAGCGGAATCAAGCTGTGCTCGCAACACCTCTGGGGATACCAGCTCGGGATCTGTCGTCCGCACCACTCCCCCTGGGACCGGTTGGTAGCGGGCAACGGCGAACTCGCCTCTGCGAACGTCGACAACCGCCCAGATGAGACGGTGGCCGGTGCGGGCCTCGAGAGCGATGGCGTCGGTCGACACAGCAGGGATGATCGGGATGCCGAAGGCGGCGGCAAGGCCTTGGGCGGTGGCCACCCCCACCCGGATCCCCGTGTAGAGACCGGGCCCGATATCGACAGCAACGGCATCGAGAGCGGAGGGCGACCAGCCAACCTGGTCGAAGCAGAAGTCGATGGCAGGGACGAGGAAGGTGGCATGGCCTTTCGGGTCGATCCGTGACGCCGCGGCCAGCGTGGTGGCGTCCTCCACCAGGGCGACCGATGCGCCAGGTGTCGATGTCTCGATTGCGAGCAGCCTCATGCCACCAACCCGATGTCGCGTTCACGCCATGAGCCACTGGGCAACAGACGCAGAAGACGCGTGCCGTCCTCCTCGACGACGAAATCGATCCGGAGATGATCCTCGGGAAGCTGACCTTCCAGGGCATCCCCCCACTCGATGACGACCACGCCGTCAGCCGCTTGGTCAAGGACCTCCAGGTCGGCGAACTCGTTCACCGAGCCCAGCCGGTAGACGTCGACATGGACCAGGGGGAGGAACCCGCTCCGGTATTGGCGAACAAGCACAAAGGATGGGCTCAGGACCTGCTCCTCGACGCCAAGCCCGACGGCCAGCCCGCTGGTGAACAGGGTCTTGCCCACCCCAAGACCGCCGGTCAGGAGGATGATGTCACCGGGTCGGAGGGTCGGAGCCAGCTTGGCGGCGACGGCGCGGGTTTCCGCCTCGGTGGGACAGGCGATCTCGATCATCCGAACAGCTCGATCTGCTCCGGCTCGATTTCAGGCTCCGGCGTCGGCTCCTCTTGCCGCGGATTGTCGAGAATTGAACGGACCAGGGCGAAATCCTCCCGCATTTGATCGGTGACCCGATCACCCCCTCTCAGTGCAGCAGCCGGGTGGAAGGTGGGCACGAGCATCGCTCCCAGCCACCACTGGTGGGGTCGGCCACGGACCCGGGTGATCCCCGTCTCGGTGTTCAGGAGCAGTTTGGTGGCGAAGTTGCCCAAGGTCATCACCACCTCGGGCGAGATGAGTCGGATCTGCTCGCGCAGATAACCTTTGCATGAGTCGATCTCATTAGGCCGGGGGTCACGATTGCCCGGGGGACGGCATTTGAGGACGTTGGCTATGTAGACCTCGGAGCGGGCCAGACCGATCTCGCCAAGCAAGGTGTCCAGCAGCTTGCCGGCTGCCCCGACAAATGGCTCTCCTTGCAAGTCTTCGTTCTGGCCGGGTGCCTCGCCGACGAACATGAGCCGGGCCCGCGGATCGCCGACGCCGAAGACGACCTGGGTCCGGGTTTCTGCCAGCGAGCAGAGGGTGCAGACGAGGGCGCGTGATTTCAACTCCTCGAGAATTTGCACGTTGTCGGTCACGGACGGCCCATTGTGGCGCGTTGTCGAGCGTCACACGCTCCTATGTGGCACCTCTCGTTCCCGATTTTGCAGAGATCAGCCGGCGGCTGCCCGGACCGACCGCTCGATGGCGGCAGCGGTGGCGCCGAATGCCGCTTCGGCCACCGTCTCGACGTCGGCCTCGACGGCGCCGCATGAGACGGCGAAGACGATGTCACCGTCGAATCGAGTGTGGACCGGACGGATGCAGGCCCCCAGCGCGTCGTGGGCTCGGACCGCCAGTCGGCTCAGGGTGGACCGGGTGAGCAGGGCGTCGGTGGCGAGCACGACGAGTGTGGTGTGGGCGATGGCCTCGGGAAACGGGGTCGGAGGCCCCGGCTCGTGGGGACCGCCGGTGAGCGATTCTCCCTGAAGGCTGAAGACGTCGCCCACTGCGTTGAGCACCACCAGAGCTCCCACGCTTGCTTCGCCTGCCGGTCGGCTGGCCGAGCCGAGACCGCCGGGTTGCATGTGCTCGAACCCCCTCCACTTTGCCACCGTCGTGCCCGTCCCGGCTCCGATCCGGCCCGACACGACCGGGTCCGACGTTGCCGCCCGATACGCCGCCTCACCCTGGTCGGGCCCCGGACGGACTTCGGAGCCCGGGGCGAGGTCGAACACAACGGCGGCGGGAACGATGGGCACCCGGGCCACGGGAGTCACATGACCACGCCCGTCGGCCTCCAGGGCACGCACCACCCCGTCGGCGGCAGCCAGCCCGAAGGCGCTGCCCCCGGTGAGGAGGATGGCCTGGATCTGCTCAACACGCATCCCGTGCTCGAGGAGTGCGGTCTCCCTCGATCCGGGGGCGGCTCCACGCACCTCTCCACCGGCGACGTTGGGCTCGGGGAAGACAACGACGGTGCAGCCGGTTCCCGCTCCCCTGTCGGTCCAGTGACCCACCTCCACGCCCGGGATACCGGTGATGGTGTCGTTCACTCCACGTACCTCCTCGGCACCCTGGGCCCGATCTCGCAGACGATCTCGTATGAGATGGTCCCCAGCGCAAGAGCCCAGTCGTCAGCGGTGATCTCAGCGCCCCCCTGTCGTCCAAGCAGCACCACCTCGTCACCAACTCCGATGTCGGCATCCCCCACGTCCACCATGATCTGGTCCATCGTCACCCTGCCGGCGAGTGGGTAGGGCTCGCCTCCGATCAGGACCGAGCCCGTCTCCGACAGCCGCCGCGGGTACCCGTCGGCGTAGCCGATCGGGACCGTCGCCACGGTGGAGTCGCGTGCGAGGGCACGGATCCTTCCGTAGCTGGGCCGGGCGCCGGCTTGAAGCCTCTTGACATGCGAAACATGGCTGACGATTCGCATCGCCGGCCGCAGGTCGACCTTGTCCCGTGTCTCGTCGCACGGGTGGAGGCCGTAGGTTCCCAGCCCAACCCGTGCCAAGGCGCCGCGGGCAGCAGGGAACAGCACTGCCCCGGCCGTGTTGGCCAGGTGAATCATCGGGACCTCGTAGCCATCGACTACTTCCTCGAAGAGCTCGATCTGCTGCCGGGTGAAGTCGGGATCCTCATCGGCCACGGCCAAGTGGGTCCAGAGAGCCGCGACCTTCAGATTTGTATGGGCCCCGATGGTCGTCATCAATTCTCCAAGCAGGGTGGGGGCTATCCCGACCCGATGCATCCCGGTGTCGACCTTGATGTGGAGATCCAAGCCGGCCCCGGTCTCGGCAAGGGCTTCCACGAAGGTCGGCGTGTAAACGGTCGGGGTGAGACCCCATTTGGCGATTTCGATGGCGTCTCGGGGGTCGGGTTCGGAGAGGACGATGATGGGGGTCTCGATCTCCGCCTCGCGAAGCCGGATTCCTTCTTCGAGCAGGGCCACCGCAAGCCACGTTGCGCCTGCCTCCATCGCCGCCTCCGCCACCGGTGCGTCGCCGTGCCCGTAGGCGTCGGCCTTGACCACGACACACAACTCGGAAGGTGCGAGAAGGTCCTTGAAGGCGCCGACGTTGTGCCGGATAGCGCCCAGGTCTATCTCGGCGTAGGTCGGCCTCACCAGGCGAACCGACCCACGTGGCGGGCCAGGGCGTCGGCGGTGAGGGTGGTAGATGAGGCCAGGTTCGCGCCGGCGACGCCATGCCAGTAGGCGCCGGAGATCGCGGCGGTGCGTGGCTCGAGCCCACGCGCCCATAAGGCGCCAACCATCCCGGACAGCACGTCCCCGGTCCCGATGCTGGCAAGCTCCGGCCCGCCGGTCCGGACCAGGACCGGCTCCGAGCCGTCGCTGATCAGGGTCGGGTTTCCCTTCAACAGAACCACGACACCTTTCTTCCCGGCGTAGGCCCGGACGGAGAAGGCGCCACCTCCGATACCGGTCACCCGCTGGAACTCGGCGGCGTGAGGTGTGACCACGACGTCGGCGCCTCCATCGGTGGCCGTGTCCACCATGATCGGATCCAGTCCACCGGCGTCGAGCAGCACTCGCTGGGCCTTGCCGATGATCGGTATGACCGACTCCCGATCCTCCTCGGCCAGCCCGGGCCCGGCGATGACCACGTCGAAGCGGTCGAGCCGGGCTTCGGCCTCTTCGAACGCCATGGTGAGCAGCTCGGGGGCGGCGGCCGTGACCAGGTCACCCCGTGGGGAAGAAACGGCGACCGACCCCGCCCCATAGTGGAGGGCGGAGCGGGCGGCGAGGACGGCTGCCCCGACCATGCCGGTAGAGCCACCGGCGACGAGCACCGCCCCGGCCGACCATTTGTGCGTGCGGCGGTGACGTGCTGGTCGGGGAGCATCGGACTCCTCGGCCAGCCACATCGAGGGCTCCCCGCCT
>JALDXM010000100.1:0-7169 GCA_032155085.1 Actinomycetota bacterium
GTACTGGGACACCAAGACGCCAGGCACCTACCGGTGCGCCGGTTGCGGCGAGGAGCTGTTCTCCAGCGACACCAAGTACGAGTCGTACTCGGGCTGGCCCAGCTTCTATCAGGCGCTGGCGCCGGATCGTGTCGAGGAGTCCAGCGACAGGTCCCACGGGATGGTGCGCACCGAGGTGAAGTGCGCCCGATGCGGCGGGCACCTGGGTCATGTCTTCGACGATGGCCCGAACCCAACTGGCCTGAGGTATTGCATCAATTCCGCTTCGCTCGAGCTGGACGCGGAGTAGCCACCAATATTTCTGCGACGGGCCACTAACAACTCAGACGGCGCCGGGTAGGCGTTGGCGGTAACGGTCCAGCAATTCGACGAATTCGGCCTCGCGCGGTCCCTGCGGGATGTCGGCAACCAAGACCCGCCCGACGAGCATCCCGTTGCTCTCATCGTCGGCCAGCTCGATGCCCGCCAGCATTCGGAGGACCGTTCGGTTCCACGGCTCGATGGCGAAATGAAAGCTGCCGACCGCGGCGGCGCGGGCCGAGGCGGCGAGGGCCTCGAACAGGGCACGCCCCAACCCACGGCGTTGGAAGTCGTCCACAACCGCCACTGCGATCTCCGCGTCGGCAGCGCCATCCACGATGTAGCGCCCCACGCCGGCCGGTTCTCCATCGATGGTGGCACCCCAGGCGACGTGGCTCACTTGATCGACGTCCGTCAGATAACGCAGCTCCGAGGCACTGAGGCTCGATATTCCAGAGCCAAACCTGGCCAGCCTGCTCTTGGGCGACATCTGATTGAGGCCCTCGATCAGCAGGGCCTTGTCACCAGGATTTATCGGCCTCATCTCGGCCACCGACCCATCACGGAGGGTCACGGCTATCACATCTTGGTCGGGTGGTTCCGTTGTCATAAGAGGTGCTTGCAATTGCAAGCATACCTGGCCGACCGGGTATGCCGGAGACTCATCGAGGCCGACGGGTAACTTCCCCGCTCATGGCGAGGCGTCGTACGGCCACGGCCACATCCCACTTCGGATCGGGGAAACGGGAGTCACATGACTCCTCTACTTTCTACGACCGCTTCACATCGCCGGTCGTCTCCCCGGACGAGAGAGTCGAGGAGCCGGTGGCGGTCGATGTCATTTGGCACGCCGACGCCCGTGAGATCAGCGACGACATGGTTGCCGACCGGTCGGTTGCCCTGGTAGTCACCTCGCCTCCGTACTTTGCCGGGAAGGAGTACGAGACCGATCTGGCCGCGGGGCACGTGCCCTCCTCGTACGTCGAGTATCTCGAGATGCTGACCGAGGCTTTTGCCGTCTGCCTACGCAAGCTCGAACCAGGCGGGCGGATGGCGATCAACGTGGCCAACCTGGGACGGAAGCCATATCGCTCCCTATCGGCCGATGTGATCTCCATCCTGCAGGACGACCTGGGGATGCTCATGCGAGGGGAGATCATCTGGCAGAAGGCCAAAGGCGCGGGAGGAAGCTGTGCGTGGGGATCGTTCCGCTCACCACAAAACCCGGTCCTGCGTGATGTCACCGAGCGGGTGATCGTGGCCTCGAAGGGGAGGTTTGACCGCGCCCTGTCCCGAGCCCGTCGTGAAGCTGAAGGTCGACCCCACCTTCCGACCATCCCGACCGAGGAGTTCCTGGGGGCGACCCTCGATATCTGGGAGATCCCCTCCGAGAGCGCCCGTCGCATCGGCCATCCGGCTCCGTTCCCGGTCGCCCTGCCCCAGCGTCTGATCGAGCTGTACACGTATCAGGACGACCTGGTCCTCGATCCCTTCATCGGCTCCGGGACCACAGCGGTGGCAGCGGTTCGGACCGGGCGCCACTACGTGGGGATCGAGACGGACCCCGGCTACGTCGAGCTGGCCAACGCACGGCTCGCCGAGGAGGCGAGGTGAGGATCCTCGCCGTGTGCGCCGGCAACATCTGCCGGTCGCCGGCAGCCGAGGCCGCGATCAGGGAGGCGGCTGAGGAAGCCGGGATCGAGGTGGTGACAGATTCGGCCGGGACCGGCGCCTGGCACATCGGCCAGCCACCCCATCCGGATAGCGTCGCCGCCGGTGCGAGGGCGGGGTTGCACATCGACGGCCGGGCGCGGCGGGTGACGGCTGCCGACTTCGATCGGTTCGACATCATCCTGGCCATGGACCGAGCCAACCTGCGCGATCTGCACGAGCTAGCCCCGAGCCGGGAGGCCAGGGCCAGGGCACGTCTCTTCCGGACCTATGACCCGAATGCCGAGACAGATGAGGTCCCGGATCCGTGGGGTGGCCCAGAAGCGGGTTATGACGAGACGGTCCGCATCGTCAGAGATGCAGCCCGTGGCCTCGTCGCCGAGATACGCCAGCTCAGCCTGCGCTGAATCTCAGCCGGCGAGTATCCGATGGCCCTCCTTGAGGAACTCGAGAGCCACCCGCTCCTGGTCCGCCGCCTCGAGCAACGTGACAAAGGGGAGGCTGGCGCCGTTGAAATGCCGGTCGTTCCAAAAGGGGTTGTCCCGGTCGATCTCACCCCACGCCGATACATACAGATATGGCTCGAGATGGTCCTGGTCCCCAGGTGAAGCCCCGTAGCTTGCCCTCTTGCCCTCCGACTCGCTTCCCATTTCGATGGCGGGATCGAAATGCTCCGGCCATAGCTGGACCTCGGAGACCTCGTCGTCGTCGTTCGCGTCCGCACGCATGAGCTCGAGGATCTCGAACCCGAAGGCGAACCACTCGCCCAGAGCCAGGGCCGGCGTCTCCTCCACCCGCAGGGGGCGGTCCGGGTCCATGGCCGGCAGCGGGTCCCTGAATTCGGTGTACCAATCGACCTCGTAAGGGACACCGAAGAACTCAGCCGCGGCACGGATGGTCGTGATGGCCTGGGTTGCCACGTTCTCACCACTCTCCTGGACGAGCAGGTTTCCCTCGATGCGCGACACTGTGCCGTCGTACTCGGGTGTCCCGAAGCCGCCCGGAGTCGCCCTCAGTCCCATTCGCTCGGTGACCGCATACCGGGCCGGGGCAACGGCGAAGAAGGCCAGCTGGTGCAGCTGGTCGCGGGTGAACTGGAAGTCGTCCGGCAATGGGCCGATCCTCAAGACGAGGCCCCCGCGGAAGGCTTGCGCCAAAACGTCGCCAGTTGACCCGCAGCCACCAGGAGGCCGCCGCCGATGATGGCCAGACCGATCCAGCCATCCAGGCTCCCGGCTATGCCGAGCGCCTCGTCGACCGAGTACCGACCGGGCCCAGCGATGGCCAGGGCAACGCCGATGACAGAAAGGGTCGCCACGTATTCCCAGCCCTCATCAGGGCGGTGGAAATTGAAGAAGCCGGCGTATCGGTGGATCGCCCAGAAGGCGACGAACATCGTGGCCACCAGGGCCGCCGCCGCCACCGAGGTGAGGAATCCGGCGATCAGGGCAAGCCCGATCGCAATCTCATTCAACGCCGAGATGCGCGCATTCAATTCGGGAGAACGGAATCCCTTGGAGGCGAACCACTTGGCGGTCCCCTCCTGAGTCCTCCCGTGATTCACCCCATGGGCGATGATCACGATCGCGGCCCACAATCGCAACAAGAGCAGGGCCACATCGATGGCCGCCATCTCTCCTCCTCTGCTACTGGTCCTTGTGTGTTGGCCTGACGCAGGCGTGCCGTCAACCTCGCGTAACCATAGGATTGCCTGGTCCATGGGTACGGTTGCCGGGTCATGAAGAGCTGGGTGGAAGGTCTGGTCGCGCTCGGAGTCACAGTCCTCATCGGGTTGGGCATGTGGTTGTTCAGCGGGGGCTCCGGAAGCACCGCAGGCGACGACGGCGCGGCCGTTCCTCATGACACCGCAGCGGCCGCCCGCGGAGAGGCGCTGGCAGCCTCGACCGGGTGTCTGGCGTGTCACGCCATCGACGGGAGCGAAGGGACCGGACCGGGGTGGCAGGGTTTGGCCGGGTCGACCGTGACCCTCGACAACGGCGAGACGGTGGTGGCCGACGACGCCTATCTCTTCAACTCGATCGTCGACCCCCAGTCCCAACTGGTGGCCGGCTATGAGGCTGTCATGCCCACCACCTACGCCGACAGCCTCAGTCAGACCGAGATCCAGGATCTGGTGGAATACATCAAGTCTCTGGGCTGAATCACGTTCTACGTTTCCGGGAACATGACAATACCCGACTCAGGTTGTACCATCGCGTCCGACTCAACTTGAGCAGTTTCAACCCGAATCCGGAGGATCTTCCCAAATGGCACGTGCAGTAGGCATCGACCTGGGCACCACCAACAGCGTCATCGCAGTGCTGGAGGGTGGCGACCCCACCATCGTCCCCAACGCCGAAGGGGGCCGTACCACCCCGTCGGTGGTCTCCTTCAAGGACGGAGAGGTCCTCGTCGGCGAGGTGGCCAAGCGTCAGGCGATCACCAACCCCGACCAGACCGTCCGCTCCGTCAAGCGCCACATGGGCACCAACTGGTCGATCGACGTGGACGAGAAGAAGTTGACCGCGCAGGAGGTGTCGGCCCGGATCCTGATGAAGCTGAAGCGGGACGCCGAGGCCTTCCTTGGAGACAGCGTGACCGACGCCGTCATCACGGTCCCGGCCTACTTCAACGACGCCCAGCGCCAGGCCACCAAGGAGGCGGGGCAGATCGCCGGCCTCAACGTGCTCCGCATCATCAACGAGCCGACCGCCGCCTCCTTGGCCTACGGGCTGGACAAGGAAGAAGCGGATCACACCATCCTCGTCTTCGACCTGGGCGGTGGGACCTTCGACGTTTCGGTGCTCGAGATCGGTGAGGGTGTGTTCGAGGTCAAGGCAACTTCGGGTGACACCCAACTCGGGGGCGACGACTGGGACCAGAAGGTCATCGACTGGCTGGTCGAGGGGTTCAAGAACGACCACGGCGTCGACCTGGGGAAGGACAAGATGGCTCTCCAGCGTCTCAAGGAAGCCGCCGAGAAGGCCAAGATCGAGTTGTCCACGGTGGCAGAGACGGAGGTCAACCTGCCCTTCATCACCGCCACCTCCGAGGGGCCCCTCCATCTCCAGCGAAAGCTGACGAGGTCCGAGTTCCAGAAGCTCACAGAGGAGCTACTCGAGCGGACCAAGCGGCCCTTCGAGCAAGCGATCAAGGACTCCGGAATCGCCATCGGCGACATCGATCATGTGGTCCTGGTCGGGGGCTCGACTCGTATGCCCGCCGTCCAGGAAGTGGTCAAGGGCCTGACCGGGAAAGACCCGCACCGAGGGGTCAACCCCGATGAGGTCGTCGCGGCCGGCGCCGCCATCCAGGCCGGTGTCCTCAAGGGTGATGTCAAGGACATCCTCCTCCTCGACGTGACACCGCTCACTCTGGGCATCGAGACCAAGGGTGGAGTCATGACACGGATGATCGAGCGCAACACGACCATCCCGACGAAGCGGTCGGAGATCTTCTCCACAGCCGAGAACAACCAGCCCGAGGTCGAGATCAACGTTCTCCAGGGGGAACGTGCCATGGTCAACGACAACAAGAGCCTCGGGAAGTTCCGTCTCACCGGCATTCCACCGGCCCCGATGGGCATCCCCCAGATCGAAGTCACATTCGACATCGATGCGAACGGGATCGTGAATGTCCATGCCAAGGACCTGGCAACGGGCAAGGAGCAGAAGATGACCATCACCGGCGGAACCGCCCTGGCCCAGGACGATATCGACCGGATGATCAAGGACGCCGAGGCCTATGCCGAGGAGGACGCCAAGCGCCGGGAGGCGGTGGAGACTCGTAACCAGGCAGATCAGCTGGTCCATCAGACCGAGAAGCTGCTCGAAGAGCAGGCGGAGAACATGACCGACGACGAGAAGTCGGGCGTGGAGACCGCCCTCGGCGCC
The DNA here is from genome assembly GCA_032155085.1 of Actinomycetota bacterium. GTDB lineage: Bacteria > Actinomycetota > Acidimicrobiia > Spongiisociales > ZC4RG35 > JARDZU01. Next base: position 5,865 of record JALDXM010000100.1, read on the forward strand.
CTGCGGCTGACCCTGGAGAACCAGGACGCCGAGACAACCGAGATCCGCTCCCGCATGGACGAGCTGGTCACCGCCAGCCAGGCCATGGCCACAAGGCTCTACCAGCAGCAGGCTGCGGCTTCACAGCAGGGTCAGCCGGCCGGGTCCGAAGACGAGGCCGGAGACGACGACGTCGTCGAGGCCGAGATCATCGATGATGAGGACGCCTAAGGCGTCCTCATCATTCGTTCTACGTTCCACGACATGAGTGAGCAGACACCCGAGACCGTCGAAGCCGAAGTCGTCGAGGCGAAAGGGCCCGTCAACGCCGCGGCCTTGGGCATCGATCTGCCCGAGGACCCCGAGGAGGCCATCGCCCTGCTCCTGACCCGTCTCGACGAGTCGCGGGACGAGGCGACCGCCTACCTGGACGATCTGAGACGGGTCGCCGCCGACTTCGACAATTATCGAAAGCGGATGACCCGTGAGCAGGCTGTCATAGTCGATCGGGCTGCCGAGCGGGTGGTGAGTGAGCTGTTGCCTGTGCTCGACACCTTTGACGCCGCCGTTGCCGCCAACGCCGAGACCGACCAGGAGCGGAATCTCCTCTCCGGGATGATCAACACCCGGGAACAGCTTCTCACGGCCCTCGAGCGTGAGGGCCTCGAAGTGCTGCCCACCATTGGAGAGACCTTCGATCCCGAGATCCACGAGCCGGTGGGTGCGCCCGGCGGAACCAACGACCTCGTCGTGTCCTCAGAGCTGCGGCGGGGCTACCGGCTGCGGGGCCGTGTCATACGCCCCGCCATGGTGATGCTGGAAGCACGAGAGTGAACCGGGACTGGGTCGACAAGGACTTCTACGAGATCCTCGGTGTGGCCTCCGAGGCGACTGCCGACGAGATCAAGAAGGCCTACCGCAAGCTGGCGCAGACCTATCACCCCGACGCCAACCCCAACGACGCCACCGCCGAGGAGAAGTTCAAGGAGATCTCGGAGGCGTACGCCACCCTCTCCAATGCCGAGCAGCGCAAGGAGTACGACCAGGTACGCCGCATGGTCAGCAGTGGGGGCTTCGCCGGCTATGGCGGGCCCGGTGGCGGGTACGGCGGCTTCGGTGGCCAGCAAGTGCGGGTCGAGGACCTTTCCGACCTCTTCGGTGGGCTCGGCGGCCTGGGCGACCTGTTCGGATTCGGATCGCGGGGCCGGGCCGGCCCGGCCAAAGGGCCGGATGTCCATGCCGATCTCACCATCCCCTTCGACGAGGCGGTTACCGGCATCACCACCACACTCAGCGTGCGTGGGGCGGCAACCTGCTCCCATTGCG
>JALDXM010000101.1:0-7160 GCA_032155085.1 Actinomycetota bacterium
CACGAGCGGGGCCCAGCCACGGGGTGGCTGGGCCTCCCTCTCAGCCGCGTCCCGAGGTGCCGGACCCGGGAACCTTCTTTGGCGCACCCGCGGCCCATGCGACGAATCGATCTGCCGGCCAGCAGTTGACGACGGATTCCGGGCCAACCCCAGCCCGCTGCATCGTGCCAACCGAGTTGGCGATGTTTCCCATCTCCCCGATTCGATGACTATCGGAATTGGCCGCCAACATCGCACCGGCGTCCATAGCCTTTTCGATGAGCGGGGCGGAGAGGTCGAGACGGTCGCGGTGCCCGTTGACCTCCAGAGCGACGTCGTGCTCGATGGCTGACTCGATGATCGCGTCGATGTCGAGGTCCACCGCCGGCCGCGTACCGATCCTGCGACCCGTGGGATGTGCCAGCACTTTGACCACCGGGTGGCTCATCGCCCTCACGATTCGGGAGGTCTGCTCGGCTCGATCGAGGTCGAAGTAGGAGTGGAGGCCGGCGACGGCCATATCGAGGATCCCGAGTGTCTCGTCGTCGATGTCGAGAGCCCCGTCGCGGCCGATGTTGAGCTCTGCGCCGTGCATGACGACCAGGGCGGGGAATCGAGACCGCGTTTCCTCGATCTCGACCGCCTGGGCGTGAAGACCCGTCGCATCGAGACCCCCAAACCGCAGGCCGACGGTGTGATCGGTGATCAGGACGTATTCGTAGCCTCTGTCCGATGCTGTCAGAAGGATCTCTTCGAGACCCATCCGGCCGTCGGGTGATCTGTCGCTGTGGAGATGGAGGTCGCCCCGGATCTGCGCCTGGCGAACGACCTCCGTCGCCATGGCAGTTGGGAGGCCACGTGCCGGAGGTGGGACCCAAGGCAGATTCGCCGCGGCGTACAGATCCGCTTCCGTCCCTGAGGTGGTGTCGGCTGCCTCGAGGACGGTTTCTGCGTGGGCGGGAGGGCCGGTCACCGACAGCAGGCGGGCCCCTGCAAGCTCCGCCGGCACCAGGTGCGCGCTGACGTCGACACCTTCATGGGCCAGCAGAATCGATTCCCCCGAATCGCCATAGCCAAGGAACCGGGCCACCGCGGTGGTCTCCAGGAACTCCCTGGCTAGAGCAATGTCTTCGATGGTTGCCACGAGCTCGAGAGGGCCGACCCACTCTTCCATCGTTCGCAATGAACCGGCAGGATCGACTTGGCCACCCAGGTGGCGGTGGAGATGCAGGGCCAGGCTATCGGCCAGGACCCACGCCTGATAGGCGGGCACGTTGCCCTGTGCTGGGTATAGAGCGAGGGCACTGTCCCACCGCTCAGCGGTGCCCGGACCCACCCCGCGTAGAGCTTCGACGTCACCACTATCGATCGCCCTGGCCAGGTCATCGACGGTCTCCACACCGAGCTCACCTTTCAGGAGCCTGAGGATCGTGGGTGTCATCCGGGGTAACCGCCGCATCGTGGTCACGTCGGCTGGGTATGCCTCCTCGAGTCGGTCCAGCAATGACAGCGAACCGGTGTCCCTGTACTCGGTGATCAGGCCGAGCACGCCGGTGCCGATTCCCGGAGTGGCCAGCATCGAGTCGGGCTGGTCGGACAGGTCAGGGGAGAGGTCGTCCAATGACCACACAGCTCGTCGGTATGCCTTGGCACGGAACGATCGCCGTCGCTCATCCGCCCTCACCAGGTCGGCCAGACGCCAGAGGGCGGCGCCGAGTTCCTGCCGCGGCTCACCCATGACCGGACCGCGTTTTGCCTCGTAGACGTGGTGGTAAGTCGTGACCGTCCACATCCAAGGAGTTCAAATGGGCAAGATTCTTCGCATAACCGGGTTCGCCGCTGCGATCGCCGCTGCCGTGTATCTCCTCGACCCTGACCGCGGGCGTTCCCGTCGGGCCAAGCTGGCCGACCAGGCGGAGTCGGCAGCCCGGAAAACCGGGGAGAAGATCGAGACGCAGGCGCGTTACCAGAAAGGCAAGATCCAAGGGCTGGCTCACGACCTTACCGAGCCATTCCGTCCTGAAGCGCAATTCGACGACACGACTCTGGCCCAGAAGGTCCGCAGCGAGGCCTTGGGTCGTTGGGCTGGCACCAAGAAGGACGTCGACATCGCTGTTCAGGATGGAGTCGTGACCTTGAAGGGCAAAACGACAGTGGAGCTCGCCGGGGAGTTGGTCGGTCTCATCGAGTCGGTGCCGGGTGTCGTCTCCGTCGAAGACGAGTTGACCGTCCCCCAACGCAGCTAGCGGATGTGTGGGAGCGTTCCGCTCTCACACATCACAGCCCGTCAATCTCGGGCTTCAACTCGTCGACCCAGAAGTCGATGAACCCACCTGTCGGGTCACCGATCTGATGGAGATAGATGTGATCGATCCCGAGTTTGGCCGCCTCTTTGATGGAGTCGAGGATCGGGCCCGCGTCTGGGCCGCAGGGCAATGCCTTCTCAATAGCTGAGCGATCTACCAGATCGACGGCTTGCTCGAAGTCCTCAACAGTTCGCAGATCCTGGTTCAACTGTCCGGTCAATGCCGTATTTGGCCAGATCTCGTGAGCTCGATCGATGGCTGTCTCCCGGTCTGGGTCCCAGCAGAGCGATAGCTGGCTCCAGATCGGTCCGTCACCGCCCAGCGCATGGTACTTGTCGATTGTCTCGGCCGGCATCCCGGTGACCCACAGACCATCGCCCGCTCGCGCTGCAACCTCTACGGCTTTGTCTCCGAATGCCGAGACGACGATCGGTGGCAGATCGTCGGGCAGATCGAAGACCCGAGCATCCTCGACGGTGTAATGCTTCCCGCGGTGAGTGAAGCTTTCGCCGCTCCACAACCCGCGCACAACCTCGATCGCCTCCTCCAACATCTCGAGACGAATATCGGCGGGCGGCCAGCGATCCCCGAGGATGTGCTCGTTGAGCGCTTCACCAGAGCCGACGCCCCAGGTGAATCGGCCTTCGAGCAGAGACCCTGCGGTGGCCGCGGCTTGGGCATTGACGGCCGGATGGATCCGGACGGTGGGGCAGGTGACCCCCACCCCGACTTCCAGGTCACTGGTTGCCTGAGAGAGGGCGCCCAACACACCCCACACGAAGGGGCTGTGGCCCTGCGATTCGAGCCATGGGTGGTAGTGATCTGAGATCGAGACGAAATCGAAGCCTGCATCTTCGGCAGCTACGGCGATGTCGACCAGCTTGGCGGGAGAGTGTTCCTCGCTCGACAATGTGAGCCCATGTTTGACCATGACGCCACTTACCCGTCGCCGCGCCGCCGGCAAACGGCAGCGTTTTGCCGCGCGGGATCGGTGGGTAAGTGATTCCCTTCCATGACTAGAACTTTTGATTCACAACTCGCGGCGCATGCGCTGACCTTGCCCGGGGGCTCGGGAGGGTCCCGTGTCGGGATCGTGTCCACTTATCCACCCACTCGATGTGGCATCGCCCGCTACTCCGCTGCCCTTGCTGCGAATCTCGGTCGTGTCGCCCTTGATCTCGAAGTGGACGTTGTGCGTGTGATCGATGACGCTCCTCCTGTTTCCGGCCTGGGCCACGTGGGCATGGAGTTCGATCCGCGCTCTCCGGTGAGCATCCGGGCAGCAGCAAGACATCTCGATCGTTGCGACGTAGTGATCGTTCAGCACGAATACGGGATCTTCGGGGATGACGATGGCGAGGCGGTTCTCGAACTGACCGAGTTGGTCAGGAGCCCTCTGGTCACCGTGGCACACACTGTGTTGTCCGAGCCCTCGAAACGTCAGCGGTCGATCATCACGGCTCTCCACGATCGCTCTTGCATGGTCGTTCTCTCCGAGGCGGCGCGTTCTGCGCTTGCCTCCTCGTATGACATCCCGCGCAGCGAAGTAGTGGTGATACCGCATGGATCCCTATGGGCGGCAGCCCCGCCTCGCACCCTCCCACGGCGCGAAATCGTGACTTGGGGACTGCTCGGCCCGGGCAAGGGCCTGGAAAAAGTGATCGAGGCGATGGCCTTGTTGCGCGATGTCGAACCTCTCCCGAGGTATCGGATCGTCGGTCGGACCCACCCGGTGGTCGCCAGACGGTACGGAGCCTCTTACCGGAGAAAGCTGGAGCAGATGGTCTCGGCGCTAGGCGTGGACGACATGGTCGAGTTCCTCGACCGGTACCTCGACGACGACGACCTCTACCAGGTCGTTGCCGGAGCCGATGTCGTCGTGACACCGTACGAGAGCATCCAACAGGTCACCTCCGGAGTGTTGGCCGATGCGTTGGCGGCAGGACGACCCGTGGTGGCGACTGCGTACCCACATGCAATCGAGATGTTGGGTGCCGGCGCCGGGCTGGTCGTCGAGCAGGATCCGTCAGCTATGGCTGCGGGGATACGGTCGCTCCTGACGGACGACGACCTGTACAGGCACGCTGTTGAGATGGCGGCCGTTACCTCGTCGGAGATCGCTTGGGAGTCCGGCGCGCAGAGATACGCCGACCTGGTGCGGAGCCTGATACCGGCCAATGCCATAAACCAGAACTGATACCTGGAATTGCTCCCCGATGTGGCGACAATGACATTTGGAGATGTTGGAGCTGAAGAGATCCGACCAACGGATCGAACCCGATCCCGGGCGGCTGGTCTCCAGGCCGTTCGTTCCTGGGGCCGTCAACTTCGGTGGTGACGACCGGCGTCTCGAGCTGATCGTCGATCGAGTGCTGGCACTCGCTCCGGAGGCACAGGAACGGCTGCTCGCCGACGCCAGAGAAAGGGCAAACGGCCGATTCCGCGACATCGAAGGCCAGTGGTTGCGGCATTTCGACCTCGCTGCCGGGCGGGTGCCCGCTTTGGTCGGGGAGGTCGAGCCGGAGTTACGGCTCCTGATCGGGGCCTATCTCACCCTCGGATATGCCTACGAGGCCGCCGCGTTGACCAACCCTTCGATTGTCCCGTTCGGCGACAGTCATGATGGGATTCAGCCCTTCGTGATGAGCGCCAGGGCCATAGGTGAGGGTCACATATCCTCGGTGGCGTTCATCACCGGCTCGGCCGGCCCTTCCGGCGAGCTGCAATTCGATCAGCGTTCACCCTTCGCCGACAACGGCCGGCGTCTCGAGCCCACATACCGGCTCAGGTCGTTCACCCACAAGCTGGCTGAGCTCGGATTCAGCAATGAAGTCTCGAATCGCATCCTGGCCGGTCTCCCCGAGGAGTTCACAGCGGCGGAGCTGAGAGCCGCCCTGGCGACTGTGACCGATGCTGATCTCGACCCGATTCTCGTGATTGACACAGTGAGGATGATCCACTGGCTCTCGGACTCGAGCTACGAGGTCGTCTTCGACGAGACCGTTCCTCTTTCCGAGCACCTCATCTCCCCCGCCGCTCCCTCCGAGAGCCGCGGGATGGAGGACGCCAGGTTCGTGCGGTTCGTAGACGACGATGGGACGGTCACCTATCTCGCCACCTACACCGCCTACGACGGTGTTCGAATCCTGCCCCAACTGATCGAGACGGAGGACTTCAACCATTTCCGCATGACCACGATGAGCGGGCCAACCGCCTATCACAAGGGTCTCGCTCTCTTTCCCAGGAGAATCGGTGGTGAGTACGCCGCCGTGTCACGCCATGACCAAGAGACGACCTTCGTCATGCGGAGCGACAGTCTGCGGCACTGGGGTAATGCGGAGGCTGTCCTGGTCCCCGAGCAGGGCTGGGAAGCGATTCAGACCGGCAATTGCGGCTCGCCTCTCGAGACCGAGGCTGGATGGCTCCTGATCACTCACGGTGTGGGGCCGATGCGTCGTTACGTGTTGGGGGCGGTGCTTCTGGACCTGGACGAACCGGTCAAAGTGATCGGAAAGTTGACGACGCCCTTGCTCGAGCCAAACGATGAAGAATCTGTGGGCTACGTCCCCGACGTCCTCTACTCATGCGGAAGCATGATCTTCGATGATCATCTCATCCTGCCCTATGGATACGCCGATCACGGGATTCGGGTGGCAACTGTGCCGGTGGCCCAGGTCCTGGACGATATGGTCTGACTCAACAAGCCGGAGTAGACCGCCGAGTAGAAGCGGGCCATAACCCGGTCACTGAACCTGTTCTCCGCAGATTGCCGGCACATCTGACGTGAAATGTCACCAACCTGGCCGACGGCATCTATCGCCTCGGCTGTGTTGTCGACCAGGTTGCCGGTGACACCATCCTGGATGAGCTCGGGCATGGCTCCCAATCGCCAGGCAATGACAGGCGTCCCGGCGGCAAGGCTCTCGGCGACGACCAGCCCGAACGGCTCCGGCCATCGAAGTGGCATCAGAAGCGCGAGCGCGCCTCCTAGCAAAGCCCACAGCTCCGAACGATCGAGCTCGCCAAGGTGTTGGACATCGAGGGACGAGCCACCCACGACTTCATCGAAGTAGTCGCGATAGCGATCCTCGACAGGTCCTGCCATGCGAAGCGGGAGCCCGGTGGCCCTGGCGACCTCCACTGCCAGGTCAGGGCCCTTCTCCGGGGCGAATCTGCCCACAAATGCCAGATACCCCCCAAGACCGTCGCCCAACGGGATCTCCTGTACCCGGATCCCATTGGAGATGGTGGCGACGTAGTTGAGCTCGGGAAGGAGTGAGCGCTCGACATAACTGATCGAGACATACGGCATGTCGGCGTAGCGATGGAGGAGATCGTGGTGTGCACGATCCCAGGCCGCCCCGTGCAATGTCGTCAGCATGGGCGTGGCGAGCATGCGGCTGAAGACGAGGGCATGGACATGGAGATGGGAGTGAACGACGTCAAAGCCGCCATCTCGCACAGCCTCCATTGCGATCGCCAGGTGTTTCTCTTCTTCGAGACGGGGGTGTCGGTCGCTCGCATCCAGCGCGTCATCGACGGTCTCGACCAGGTGCGACGTCGTTTCCGATCCCCGTGGTGCGAACAGGGTGACTTCATGACCCAGGGCGACCAGTTGCTCGGTCAGGTCATGGGTCACGCGTTCCCATGGCCCATACGAGGGCGGCGGGTATGGGTGGCTGATGGGAGCGATCATCGCTATACGCGGCTTCATCCCACTCTGCTCCTCTGGTGCGTATGAAGGGCGTCCAGAGCCCCTAGGGCGGCGAGGGTGGACTCGGCGCCGCGGTTCTGATTGACGCCCAAAGGCTGGAGCCCATCGAACCCTGCCCCCGTTTGCGGGTCATAGAGGGTCGCTCCGGTGTCGTTCCGGCC